>NZ_KV808462.1:0-6322 GCF_001812305.1 Staphylococcus sp. HMSC056G08 | reverse complement strand
ACAACAGAACAGCCTTCAACAGAAGAGAAGGCAAGTAAAGAAAGTACAACAGAACAACCCTCAACAGAAGAAGCGACTAAAGAAACTACAACAAATCAACCAATTTCAGAAAAAGAAACTGTAAATGAAGTTAAGAATGTAGCAAATGAAACAGGAGTATCTGAGGACGAAATTTTAGCTGCTTTAAATAAACAAGGTGTTAATAAAGCTGATGAAAATGAAATTTTAGCTGCTTTAATTAAAGAAAAATCGGCAACTAATGATCAATATTCAACTCCAGTAGTTGCTAATACAACAAACACATCTTCTAAAACGAAGACAACTTCTAACACACCTGTTAGAAACTTGTTACGTAATAGAGCAATGGTAATGGATCGTGCTAATACGTCAGATTTACAAGAATTAGCAGAAAATAGTGCTATATACTCACCAGGTGATGCTACTAAAAAACAAACTTATAGTGGTAAAGCATGGGTCTATAGAAATGGTAATCACTCAGATTCTTCTCAAAAAGATGCAGTACCATTGCCAGGAGTTAATGTTTACTTACAATGGGTAAACGGAAAAGGTTTTGTATCTCCAGTATATTACACTACTACAAACCCAGATGGCTCATTTGCATTTGACTTATCCAAACCAGTTACAGATGAGAATGGCAATACTTATAAATTTAAATTAGCAGGAGACTCCAAATTCGCTATAAGAACTTGGGTTAAAAATCCAGATCCATCTAAATACGATGTTGTTAAACACGGTGACCAAATGTATGGTTATCACGATCGTTTAACTAGAAAAAATGAATCTTGGGACTTTACAGCAGGAGTCAATAGAATTGTTAACTCACACGTTGTACTTCAAGAAAAACATAATAATGTTGATTGGTTACTAAAACCAGAAAATGAACGTACAACATCTGGTACTTCAAATGGCCAATTTGAAAATACAGGTAATTACGGTACAATTCGCGGTAACGTATGGTATGAAAACGGGGATCCTAATGGCTCTGATGCAAGACGTTGGGGTAAAGATACTTGGGATGTTAATGCAACTAATACAAAAGTCGCTGCATCATATGTAAATGACGAAGTAACTAGATTATTTGATACTTGGAAAAAAGAACACAGTGGTTATACATTAGATGATTTCAAAGCTGCACAAGCACAAATTATCGCTGATTATGAAGCGAAAAATGGTGTAGGATCACACATTGCTGAAACTGTTGTAGCAAATGTAGATTCTAACGGTGATTATTACATTCCGTTCAAAGGTATTTATGGTATTAGTGCTTATAAACAAAATTCAGGTACAAGCATTTCTAAAACTATCTCAGATGAAGAGTATGGTAAAGTTGTAGCTGATAAAGACGTTTCCCATAATAACTTAATGGCTTGGAATGGAACGATTGGACAAAAACACAGACATATCAACTCTGATTACGTATATGTTACACCGCTTGTTGAAGACTATGCTATTTGGAGTAATAATTTCCAAACTAACATGTTTGAAGAGCTTAGTGATGATGTTTTACCAATTGGACCAAGTGCTCTAAGCTCATATAACACATCAGGCGTGGATTTTGCACTTTTAGCACCACAACCAATGCACGACATCACGAATTATAACTCAACAGATGAATTAGCTAGACCAGGTGATACTGCAGAATCTAGAACAGGTGGCTTATTACCAAATCGTGAATATCAAGTGCAATGGTTCAAAAATGGCGAAAAATTCGGAGATCCAGTTAATGTAACTTCTGCAGAAGATGGAACAGTAGGTTCAGTACCTTTAACAGTACCAGAAGATGCAAAAGTATCAGACGTATTCTCATCTGCAGTATTCAAACAAGGTGTTTCTACAGAATCATTAACTACAGCATTAGCTATTGATTCATTCTCTATTACAGACCAACAACCAGATAATGAAGTGTATGAACCAACAACAGACGAAGTCACAAAAGATTACGGAACACCAACAACTGAGGATGATGTAACAGGAGCAGTAACAATTCCGGATTATCCATCAGACAAAGGTACACCGACGATCACAGTAGACGATCCAAGTACGTTACCGGATGGTAAAACACCTGGTACAGTAGAAGTTCCAGTAACAGTGACATACCCAGACGGTACAAAAGATCATGTGACAGTATCAGTCACAACAAAAAAACAAGCGGATAATAGTGCAATTACTAAATCGCCTAAAAATTCAAAAGGTAATTCTGTTCCTGCTAAAAAAGAATTACCAGAAACAGGACAACAAACAGATCAAAGTAATGCGACTTTATTTGGTTCTTTATTTGCAGTACTTGGAAGTTTATTGTTATTTGGAAGACGTAAAAAAAATAATGACAATTAATATGTAAGTCATTAAGATATTTGTAATAGATGATATAGATTTTATAAAGGTCTGTAGAATGATGTTTAATATCACCTACAGGCCTTTTTACTTTTCAAATAGGAAATGAAAATGTTTTGCAATATAAAAAGAACTAAATGCAATTTATCTTATGATAATAGGTGGAACATATGAATTTTTCTTATAAAAAGCACTGAGTGTGAAAAATATAGATAATAAATACCTTGAGTTCATTGATGGATATAAAATTTTAAATATACAAAATCTTGAGGTTTTCGTCTATAATAAAAAAGTGAATATTAATGATGTTAACTACTGAAATTAAAGGAGATAGATAATAAATATAAGTTGTATTTTAAATTTGGGTTCAGATGATTTTTGTTTATTTGAAGTTATTTATAAATCAAAATGTATGAATAATTATTTATTGAGAAATGAGGGGTTCAATGTTAGTACATTCATTTGATCCATTTAATAATTTGCTTTTATCATCAATTGTTGCTGCTGTACCTATCATTTTATTTCTATTATTTTTAATAGTATTTAAAATGAAAGGTGTTTATGCAGCATTATCAACTTTAATAGTGACAATAATAGTTGCTTTAGTTGTTTTTAAACTTCCAATAAGTATTGCTGGCGGTGCTGTACTGGAAGGTTTTTACCAAGGAGTTATTCCTATTGGTTTTATTATTATTATGGCTGTATGGTTATATAAAATTTCAACTGAGAGTGGACAGTTTGATATTGTCCAAGATAGTATTTCAAGTATTTCACAAGATCAACGTATTCAATTACTGCTTATTGGTTTTGTATTTAATGCATTTTTAGAAGGAGCAGCTGGTTTTGGTGTACCCATTGCGATATGTGCTGTATTACTTACTCAACTGGGATTCAAGCCATTAGAGGCAGCTATGTATTGTTTGGTGGCTAATGCTGCTGCAGGTGCCTACGGAGCAGTTGGAATACCAATATCAATTATTGATACGTTAAGTTTATCTGGAAATGTTACTTCAACGGAAGTAGCATTGATTGGTAATTTAACGCTTGATTTTATTAGTTTTTTTATACCATTTCTATTAATGTTTATGATTGATGGATTTAAAGGTGTAAAAGAAACTTGGTTACTTACTTTAATAGTTTCTTTTACTTATACATTCTTGCAACTTGTTATTACAAGTTTAGATGTATCAGCACTTGCAGATATTATTCCTGGTTTAGTAAGCATGATAGTGTTAGCGCTAGTATCTAAAAAAATCCAACCTAAAAACATCTTTAGATTACATAAAGATGAAAATACTCCATCTGTAACTAAACATTCATTGAAAGATATTGTTTATGCGTGGAGCCCATTCATTATTCTAACTTTTGTTGTTCTTATTTGGAGTTCATCATTCTTCAAAAAGCTATTTGAAAAAGATGGCTTATTCAGTTCATTGGTTGTTAAATTTAATGTTCCTGGTACGATGAATGATGTTACTCATACACCTAATATTTTGACATTTAACTTTATTGCACAAACTGGTACAGCCATTTTGATTACAGTAATTTTAACAATTATCATTGCTAAAAACATGAATTTTAAAAGTGCTGGTAAATTATTAGGTGTTACATTTAAAGAGTTATGGATTTCTGTACTTACAATTTGTTTTATTTTAGCAGTATCTAAGGTGACAACTTACGGTGGTTTAAGTAGTGCAATGGGACAGGGTATTTCTAAGTCTGGTTCTATTTTCCCGTTGTTATCTCCGATATTAGGATGGATTGGTGTATTTATGACAGGATCTGTTGTAAATAATAATGTTCTCTTTGCACCTATCCAAGCATCAGTTGCGACTCAGATTGATATTAAAGCTTCTTTATTGGTGGCCGCTAATGTTGCTGGTGGTGTGACAGCTAAAATTGTATCGCCACAATCCATTGCCATTGCTACCGCAGCAGTTAATGAAGTGGGGAAGGAATCACGCTTGATGAAAATGACTATGCGTTTTAGTATAGGCCTCCTTATATTTGTGTGTATTTGGACATTTATTCTTAGTATTTTTATAACTTGAGGTATTATGACACTATGATAATTTTAGGCTTATATTCCATAAATGAATGATTTATATTGAAAATTAGTATTTTCATTAATATGGTTTTTGTATTACAATGTTTTCTGTACTCAAATAAGAAAGGGAGTCAATTATGAATAATAAAGAGTCAAAAACAGTTGTTGTCATTGGCGCTGGTGTTTTAAGTACTACTTTTAGTTCTATGCTTAAAGAATTAGAACCAAATTGGAAAATAAAACTTTATGAGCGCCTAGATCGACCTGGGATTGAAAGCTCAAACGAGCGTCATAATGCAGGAACAGGTCACGCAGCATTATGTGAATTAAACTATACTGTGAGACAACCTGATGGTTCGATTGATATTGAGAAAGCAAAAGAGATTAATGAGCAATTTGAAATTTCAAAACAATTCTGGAGCTATTTAGTAAAGAGTAATAATATCTCTAATCCAAAAGAGTTTATCAAACCACTACCTCATATTAGTTTCGTGCGAGGAAAAAATAACGTTCAATTCTTAAAAGATCGTTATCATGCTATGAAAGATGCTCCAATGTTTGACAACATTGAATATACCGAAAATATTGAAGAAATGAGAAAATGGATTCCATTAATGATGCAAGGGCATAGTGCTAGTGACATTATGGCTGCAAGTAAAATTGATGAAGGAACAGATGTCAATTTCGGAGAACTTACTCGTAAAATGGCTAAGAGTATTGAGGAACATCCAAATGCAAATGTCCAATACAATCATGAAGTTATTGATTTTAATCATCGTAAAGATGGTAAATGGGAAGTTAAAGTACGTCAACGTAATAGCGGAAATATTAAAACAGAACTTGCAGATTACGTATTTATTGGTGCAGGTGGTGGTGCAATTCCACTATTACAAAAGACAGGCATTCCTGAAAGTAAAAACTTAGGTGGCTTCCCTATTACAGGACAGTTTTTAATCTGTACAAATCCTTCTGTTATTGAAAAGCATGATGCCAAAGTTTACGGTAAAGAACCGCCAGGCACACCTCCTATGACTGTACCTCACTTGGATACACGTTATATTGATGGAGAACGCACACTATTGTTTGGTCCGTTTGCTAGTGTAGGACCTAAGTTTTTAAAAAATGGTTCTAACTTAGATTTATTTAAATCAGTCAAGCCATACAATATTATGACATTGTTAGCTTCAGCGGTTAAAAACTTACCATTAATTAAATATTCATTTGATCAAATTTTAATGACTAAAGAAGGTTGTATGAATCATTTACGTACATTCTATCCGGAAGCTCGTGATGAAGATTGGCAATTATATACTGCTGGTAAACGTGTTCAGGTTATTAAAGATACTCCAGAGTATGGAAAAGGATTTATTCAATTTGGCACTGAAGTAGTTAACTCTGCAGACCATTCAGTTATCGCTTTATTAGGTGAATCTCCTGGTGCTTCAACTTCAGTATCTGTAGCATTAGAAGTGATCGAAAAGAATTTCCCAGAATATGAAGAACAATGGATGCCGATTATTAAAAAAATGATTCCGTCATACGGTAGATCGTTAATTGAGGATATCGAACTGATGAGAAAAACACGCCAACAAACATCAAAAGACTTAGAATTAAATTATTATATGAGTAGCAAATAATTTATATCATAGATTGATATATAGGAGGTTTCTTATGAACAAATTATTAACAATTTCAATAGTTGTTATTGTTGCCTTTTTGGGATTAAAACGTTATCAAGCTCATGTAAATAAGGCACCTAACATAGAATATTAATAGATAATTATATAAAGATTAGCATGAACATATATTGTTTTACCTTAGAATTTAGATTATGTTGTTAATTTTTGATATTTACTTAGTTCATTCAAATGAATTTTTAATGGAAGAAAAAGGGCTCTATACTATTTAGGACTGGTGATA
>NZ_KV808461.1:0-8586 GCF_001812305.1 Staphylococcus sp. HMSC056G08 | reverse complement strand
GACATGATAAATTAGTGGTTAGCTATATTTTTTAATTTGTAACAGAACCATTTCAGATATCTCAAGATAACTAAGCGTGTTTCTTAGATAGTAGCCAACACTTAAAAATCCCCTCACTACTCGCAATAGTGAGGGGATTGGTGCATATAATGCACGAAGCTCTTGTTGTCTAAATTATAACACTGGTTAGTAAGGGAATGCAAAATCTCTGAAGTATTTTTATTTTTTCTTCAGCTAATTTGTATTGTTCGTTTAATTACTTATAAATTTTTCCTTTAATATAATTATAGTTACCCTCAAATTTCTCTAATGTTTGATTTTTTAACAAGTAAGTTGTATTAAATAGCTTGTTAAGAAAATATCTATCATGTGAAACTGTAATTATGGATCCTTCAAAATCTAATAAAGCATCTTCTATGGTTTCCTTGGCATCTATATCTAAATGATTTGTAGGCTCGTCTAAAACAAGCAAATTATAATCAGTATTTACAATTTGTGCCCATCTTAGCCTTATTTTTTCTCCTCCACTTAAATCTTTAACCTTTTTAAAAACGTCTTTACCATAAAACATGAAATTAGCTAAAATATGTCTAGCTTCTCCTTCTGTTACATTGACTTTTTCACGAATTGTATTCAATAAAGTATCATCGTTATCACTTTCAAATTCATGTTGTGAAAGATAACCAATTTTTAAATTGTTTGCAGTCTTAATAGAACCCTCATCTATTGAAGTAAGTCCTAAAATTATTTTTAACAATGTAGATTTACCTGTACCATTATCTCCTATAATAGCAACATGTTCGCCTCTTCGAATTAACATATTTACATTTTCAAATAATAAATAGTCATATCCTTTAGCGACATTTTCCATTTCAATAACTCTATTTGAAACACGCTTACCTTCCTCTAGTTTCATATTCATTTTTTTTGAATCTAAAGTTGGTTTTTCTAATCGCTTAATACGATTCAAAGCTTTTTCCATACTTTTAGCTCGACGATACATTGCAGCATTCGGTGGTTTAGCTTGGCTTGCCCATGTTCTTAATTGCTTAATAGATTCTTTCATTTTTTTGATTTTCTTTTGTTGTGTTTTATAGGCTTCGAATTCGACTAACAGCCTTTTTTCTCTTTCTTCAACAAATTGCGAATAATTTCCATTATAAACATGGAGCATTTTTTGATCTATTTCCATAATTTGATTTGCTGTTTCATCTAAAAAGTAACGATCGTGTGAGACGATTACGGTAGCACCTTCAAAATTTTCTATATAGTTAGTCAACCATTCTATAGATTTAACATCAAGGTGATTTGTTGGTTCATCTAAAAGTAGCAAATCAGTAGACTTAATTAATATTTGAGCAAGGCCTACTTTTGTACGTTCTCCTCCTGATAAGTTCCCCCACTCTGTATCAAGTAAATGGTCAATATTTAATCCATAAGTCACTTTACGTATCTTAGCATCTATCTCGTAACCACCATTTTCTTCATAATATATCTGTAGTTCACCATAGCGAGACATTAGTGTAGTTATATTTTCTTTATCTTCAGCCATTTTATTTTCTATAGTTTCAAGTTGTTCTGATATAGCATTTAACTCTTGAAATACAGATTTCAAACATTGATAAACACTTGTATCATTTTCATAATTGGGTATTTGGTTTAAATAACCGATTCTCACATTTTTCTTCCAACTAATAATGCCTTTGGAAGGTTTTTCTAACCCTGCTAGCAGTTTTAGCAAAGTAGTTTTTCCTTCACCATTACGTCCTACTAATCCTACAGTATCACCAGAATTAAGGGTCAACTTGATATTATCGAATAAAGTTTCTTCTACATAACTTTTAGAAACATTCGAAGCATTGAGTATATTCATTTATCTTCCTCCATATCATCTATAAGGAAGAAGTATATAGTGTCAGTTCCTTATAGATTCGATTATTAATTTCAAAAAAGACAGACTTCACCAATTTTGGAATTAAAATCGAAAATTTGTTGCGTATAATCTGTAAATATCTGCAACAATAAGCTATAAGAAACATTTAGACACCTCCTCAAATATGATTTATACACAGTTTACAATAAAAAATTGGCAACTTAAAGAGTGTAATAAGGCCTCCTACTATAAAGTCAATTAAGATGTTAAGTATGTCACTTTGCTTGATATATGAGAATTATTTAACCTTATAAATGAGAAAAAAGCAACGCACTTTAAATAAGATACGTTGCTTTTTCGATTGATGAACACCTATAATTAAACTATTCATCTATTATTTATAATTTTTTGTATATACAATATTTCTAGTTTGTTAAAGAGAATTAAGAAAATAAATCTCGAAAATAATAGAGGGAAAATCAGTTTTTGATATCAAAATTATACATGTCAACGATAATACAAAATATAATACAAAATATAAGATGTTATCAGTATTTATTATGCATTTAGAATATTAAAATTCCTTCATTACACTCTTGGCGGTTTCACTTATCAACTTATCATTTGGCTTATCACTTTTATTGTCTTTATTCGTAAAAATGACTAAAACAATAGGTTCAGATTGGCCCTTAGGATAAACAAAAGCAACATCATTTCTAGAAGCATATGTTATTGCTTGACCACTTTTATCAGCAACCTTATAGTCTTTTGGAACACCGTCTTTAATTAAAGTATCTCCGCTTTTATTATTTAACATTAAATCAAGTAAGAATTTTTTGTTTTCTTTGCTTAATTTTCCATTTGCGATAAGTTTATTTAAAGTCTTACCGAAAGCAGCAGGTGTTGAAGTATCTTTTTTGCTCTTTGGTGAATAGTAATTTAATTCTATCTCATATCTAACTGGATTTGTTACTTTATCTCCTAGTTCTTTTAGACGTTGTTTAACTTTTTTGATTCCACCGATTTCTTTTATAATTTTATTGTTTGCTGTATTATCACTATATGTCATTGAAGCCTCAATAAGTGCTTTTAAAGTGATATCTTTTCCTACATATTTTTCTAAAATAGGAGAATAAGCAACTATATCATCTTTGTTAATATGTACTTTTTTATTTAACTTATTATAAGGTACTTGTTCTAACAAAATAGCACTATTTATCGCTTTTGAAGTTGAAGCATAGGCAAATCTCTTATCTGAATTAAATTTTACTTCCTTACCACTTTTAGTATCTAAAGCATAAACACCAATATGAGCATTATATTTTTTTTCTAAATCATTTAACTCTTTGGCATGTGAACTGTTTGAATTACATGCACTTAAAACTAAAGCAATTACAATTAAAAATATTAACTTTTTCAAAATAAACCCTCCGATATTACAGTTGTAATTTTTATAAATCAATAATATTACAATTGTAATATCGGTGTCAATAGTTTATTATAAATATTTGAAAGAAGGTGTTGAAATGGCTAAGTTATTAATAATGAGCATAGTAAGCTTTTGTTTTATATTTCTATTGTTATTATTTTTTAGGTACATATTAAAACGCTATTTTAATTATATGTTAAATTATAAAGTTTGGTATCTAACTCTTCTTGCAGGATTAATTCCTTTCATTCCTATTAAATTCTCTCTTTTTAAATTTAATAATGTGAATAATCAAGCGCCCACAGTTGAAAGTAAGTCACACGACTTGAACCATAACATAAATACCACCAAACCTATTCAAGAGTTCGCAACAGATATCCATAAGTTTAATTGGGATTCAATTGATAATATCTGCACAGTTATTTGGATAGTTTTAGTTATTATTTTAAGTTTTAAATTTTTGAAAGCCTTATTATATCTTAAATATTTAAAGAAACAGTCACTTTATCTAAACGAAAATGAAAAAAATAAAATAGATACGATACTTTTCAACCATCAATATAAAAAAATATTGTGATTCGAAAAGCAGAGACTATTCAATCTCCAATAACTTTTTGGTATGGGAAATATATTATTTTGATTCCTAGTTCATATTTTAAAAGTGTAATTGACAAAAGACTAAAATATATAATATTGCATGAATATGCTCATGCTAAAAATAGAGATACTTTACATTTAATTATCTTTAATATCTTCTCTATTATTATGAGTTACAATCCATTAGTACATATTGTAAAAAGAAAGATAATTCATGACAATGAAGTAGAAGCCGATAGATTTGTCCTTAATAATATTAACAAAAATGAATTTAAAACTTATGCGGAATCTATTATGGACTCCGTATTAAATGTTCCATTTTTTAATAAAAATATATTAAGCCATTCATTTAATGGTAAAAAGTCATTACTCAAAAGAAGATTAATTAATATAAAAGAAGCCAATCTGAAAAAACAGTCCAAATTAATTCTAATTTTTATTTGTATTTTTACTTTTTTGCTCATGGTAATTCAAAGCCAGTTTTTGATGGGGCAATCCATAACTGATTATAATTATAAAAAGCCCTTACACAACGATTACCAAATTTTAGATAAAAGTAAAATTTTTGGTTCAAATAGTGGATCTTTCGTCATGTACAGCATGAAGAAAGACAAATACTATATTTATAACGAAAAAGAAAGTAGAAAAAGGTATTCTCCTAATTCAACTTATAAAATTTATTTAGCTATGTTTGGACTTGACCGACATATTATAAATGATGAAAATTCACGTATGTCATGGAATCATAAGCATTACCCTTTTGATGCTTGGAATAAGGAACAAGATTTAAATACAGCAATGCAAAATTCAGTTAATTGGTACTTCGAACGTATTAGCGATCAAATACCAAAGAACTATACTGCGACTCAACTCAAGCAATTAAATTATGGTAATAAAAATTTGGGAAGTTATAAAAGCTATTGGATGGAAGATAGTTTGAAAATATCTAATCTTGAACAAGTAATAGTTTTTAAAAATATGATGGAACAAAATAACCATTTTAGTAAAAAAGCAAAGAATCAATTATCTTCTTCATTATTGATTAAGAAAAATGAAAAGTATGAACTGTATGGGAAAACAGGTACAGGTATAGTAAACGGGAAGTATAATAATGGGTGGTTTGTAGGTTACGTAATTACAAATCATGATAAGTATTATTTTGCTACACATTTATCAGATGGAAAGCCATCTGGGAAAAATGCTGAATTAATCAGTGAAAAAATATTAAAAGAAATGGGTGTTTTAAATGGCCAATAAGCAAGTTGAAATATCTATGGCTGAATGGGATGTTATGAATATAATATGGGGTAAAAAATCAGTATCAGCTAATGAAATTGTAGTTGAAATTCAAAAATATAAAGAAGTTAGCGATAAAACGATTAGAACATTAATCACAAGACTATATAAAAAAGAGATTATAAAACGATACAAATCAGAGAATATTTATTTTTACTCATCAAATATTAAAGAAGACGATATTAAAATGAAAACTGCTAAAACCTTTCTTAATAAACTGTATGGAGGGGACATGAAAAGTTTAGTGCTGAATTTTGCGAAAAATGAAGAATTAAATAACAAAGAAATTGAAGAATTGCGAGACATTTTAAATGATATTAGTAAAAAGTAATTAGAGATATGTTTCAAACATAATACATATGTAAACTATGCTTGACTCTTATTAAATTAGTTTTGTTAATAACATTTAAAATATATTATTAAAGATGAGAGTGTACAGAAAATAACCATTTTCTGTACACTCTCTTTTTATGCCGAAATAAGTGAGTAATACATATATTTTCGTGTTCAAAAACCCAACAAAAAATCTATGTTCACAAAAGACCTTGAAATTAAGTTATGGTACACTGTATATGTATATAGGAGGTTTGTATTTTGAAAATAGGTTATGCAAGAGTTTCAACTGGATTACAAAATTTAAATTTACAGGAAGATCGATTAAATACACATGGTTGTGAAAAGATATTTAATGACCATATGAGTGGTTCAAAAAGTAAAAGACCTGGTTTAGATAAAGCAATTGAATTTGCGAGGTCAGGAGATACCATTGTTGTTTGGAGACTAGATAGACTAGGACGTAACATGGAGGATTTAATCACATTAGTTAATGAACTTAACGAACGAGGCGTGAGTTTTCATAGTTTAGAAGAAAATATAACGATGGATAAATCAAGTTCTACAGGACAATTATTATTTCATTTATTCGCAGCATTTGCAGAATTTGAACGTAATTTAATTTTAGAACGTTCTTCAGCTGGCCGAATTGCGGCACGTGCAAGAGGAAGATATGGAGGGAGGCCTGAAAAATTAAATAAACAAGATTTGAATTTACTTAAGACGCTTTATGATAATGGCACACCCATTAAAACAATAGCAGAACAATGGCAAGTTTCACGTACAACTATTTATCGTTACCTCAATAAATTGGAGGACAAGGAAGATGAAAAACAAGGAGAAGTATCTAACTAATTTTTCTGAAGCCAAACGTAAAGAAGCTACTCAAAAGTACAATATAATAAAACCTTTTATCTTGGGAAATCAATCTTTATCAAGTATTTCTAAAAATAAGGACATTGCATTAAGTACACTTTATAGGTGGAATAAATTATATAAGGAAGAAGGGCTTACTGGTCTAATTCATAATACAAGAGTTGATAAAGGTGATCATAAATTAGAACAAAACATAATTGACGAGATTAAACGCCTTTCACTCAAGAATAAAAGAAATAGTATTGCTACAATTCATAGGAAAATCGTTAATTATTGTATAGAAAATAATTTTGATAAACCAAGCTACAAACAAGTTTATAGTATTATTAAAGCAATGCCTAAGTCTGTTATTGATTTCTCTCACCAAGGTGAAAAATACTATCAAAATAAGTACGATTTAATACAAATAAGAGAATCCTCAAGACCCAATGAAATATGGCAAGCCGACCATACTTTGCTAGATATTTATATATTAGATCAAACAGGTAATATTAATAGACCCTGGCTAACCATTATTATGGATGACTATAGTCGCGCAATTGCAGGATACTTTATAAGTTTTGAAGCTCCTAATGCTCAAAATACAGCATTAACACTACACCAAGCAATATGGAATAAGAATAATACCAATTGGCCAGTATGTGGTATACCCGAAAAATTCTACACAGATCACGGGAGTGACTTTACCTCGCATCACATGGAACAAGTCGCTATTGATTTGAAAATTAACTTGATGTTTTCAAAAGTTGGTGTCCCTCGTGGTCGCGGGAAAATAGAACGTTTTTTTCAGACAGTTAACCAAACTTTCTTAGAGCAACTTCCTGGATATATAAACAATAATGATACTCCTAGCGATTTAATAGATTTTCAAAATTTCGAAGAAAAATTACGATACTTTTTAATTGAAGATTATAATCAAAAAGAGCATAGTGTTATCCAGAGCACTCCTATCAATCGGTGGAACAGTAATCATTTTTTTCCCTAATATGCCAAGCAGTTTAGAACAACTTGATTTATTATTATTAGAAATACCTAAATCTAGAAAAATTCATTCAGATGGCATTCATTTTCAAGGCTTTAGATACAGTAATACAAACCTAGCTGCTTATGTAGGTGAGTATGTATTAATTCGTTACAATCCCAATGATATGGCTGAAATACGTGTTTTTTATAGAGATGAATTTCTTTGTACAGCAATATCTCCTGATTTAGCTGATTATTCAATTGATATAAAAGATATACAACACGCACGTAGTCAGAGAAGAAAACACTTAAAACAAAATATTGCTAGTCCAAGCACCACTGATTTAATTAAGGAAGAAAAAAATTATGGTTATTCACCTCAAGAAACGACTAAAAACGTCAAAAAATTAAAGAGGTATCGTAATGACTAAACATCAGAATTTCATTGAAACGAAAGAGTATAAACGATTTGCTGAATTTTGCGATGCTTGTATCAAATATCAATATATTGGGATCTGCTATGGTCAACCTGGTGTCGGAAAAACTTTATCTTCTAGGTATTACACAAATTGGAATACTATTGAAAAGCAAGTTAATCATAGAGGGTGGGAAGATCTAGCTAGTAAAACGACTGATGATATATTATCGGTGAATAAGATATTTTATACTGCACCGGCTGAAAAACAAACAAGATTAAGTAATGATCTATATAGTATTAGTGCAAGTATTGATTTGGGTCAAAAATTACACATCGTAAATAAGTATGGTCATGATCATAGTAAACATTATAGTGATATGTTTAAATATATTGATTTAATTATAGTAGATGAGATTGATCGCCTTAAAGTGCAACATTTAGAGCAATTAAGAGCTATTTATGATGAACATAATTTAGCAATGATATTTATTGGTATGCCAGGTATAGAGAAAAAACTATCTCGTTATCCTCAACTATATTCGCGTATAGGTTTTGCACATGAATTTGATAATCTAAGTAAAGACGAGACGCATCATATATTAGAATATAAGTGGCAAGATTTAGGATTTGATTTAAAACTCGAAGACTTTACTGATTATGAGGCAATAACGACGATTATTAAAATTACAAAAGGGAATTTTAGGCTGATTCATCGTTTATTTGCGCAGATAGATAGAATTATGGATATAAATGGCTTAGATAAAATCAGTACAGAAGTTGTAGAAACAGCTAGAGATAGTT
>NZ_KV808460.1:0-3236 GCF_001812305.1 Staphylococcus sp. HMSC056G08 | reverse complement strand
GACAAGTCCGTAGGACTTTGTCGACAGTCTGAGCCAAGCTGATTTCAGCTTGGCTTTACTCATATAATTAATACTCTGAAATAAAGTTCTCAGTGTGACGTGGTTTCTTTGGAGGAATCTTCGTGTCCATATCAGTAAGATATAAAAATCCAACTAAATCTTCATCATCTTCGACACCTATTACTTTTCTCACTTTAGGCATGAAAATATATGGCGGTGTCTTCCAGCACGTACCGATACCCGCTTCATGCAACAGCAGCATCAAGTTTTGTGCATAAGCACCGAATGCCAGATGATTTTCAAGATTTTCTTTTTGTCTAGGATCTCGTTTTACAATTAATACGAGTAATCCACCCAATTTTGTCACTGCATCATAGTGACTTTGTTGTTTCTCTGGTTCATTTCTAAATGCATAACGAGAAACAGTTCGACTTAAATCCCCTAGTCTGTCCTTTGAGACATGAATGATTCTCCATGGTTCTCTCATCCCATGATTTGGTGCATCTGTAGAGAGTTTTAGTGCTTCATATAGCGCTGTATCATCTATATGCATATCATGGTCGAATATCTTCACACTTCTTCTTGATGAAATTGCATCTCTTAATTCCACAATCTAACTCTCCTTTATATTAATGATAACCATTATCAATTACAGTATAGATTGAAATACATATTATATCAAATTATTTGTTTGATTCGTATAATGTCAAAATTTCTTTTAATTTAGTAACATGTATTTGTCCTGGCGCTTGCGGCTCTCCCAAGCAACCATAAGAAATACTTCCACCAAATACACCTTGGGCCGTTCTTGATACTAAACCAAGATGAGACATAGATATACCTACTACTTTCATTTTGACACTTTGAGAAGATACATAGAGTGCATCTAACAGATAGGTCGCATCTTCAGGATCTTTTGGCATTACTGCTAGTTTTAGATAATCAGCTTCTGTTTTACTCATTTTAAAATAAGTGAATTTCAATTGTTCAATTGCTGGTGTTTCTTCAAAATCATGTTGAGACAGTACCACTTCTAAACCTGCTGCTTGCGCTTCAGCCACTAATTCAGTGATTTTTTCCTTATACACTTCTTCCCATTCAATATCAATCATGTCATAACCTTGAACTTGCATTAATTCTTGTAATAGCGCATAATAAGATTCTTGCGCTTTATTGCCATTTCCACCTTGAGAAGCTGTGCGATATGTGATTAACAGCTTAACTTTAGGAAGACTTTTTCGTAACGCGGCAATAAGTGTTTCAATCTCAGCAATTTCAATCGTTTGACGTTGGTCAATTCTTAGTTCAATTATATCGATGGCTGCTTGCGCTTCAATCAACTCCGTTTGCAACTTCTGTGTTATGTCAGCTTCTGGTGCTATCGTTACAGCAATTTCTACTTGCGTCATCCTATCTACCCCTTGCTTATATAATATGGCCAGTTTGTTTCTTTAATAATAGTTTAACATTAGTCAGCGTATTAGAGTGTAATGCGCGTTATTTTATACTTTTAAACTACCAATCATTAGACAGTTTCATATTAAAAGTTTGCAGATATTTTATTGGCGAAATATTCATGGTGTGATTAAAAACTACTTTAAAATAAGATTAGCTTTTTGATATACCATATATTTTGGTTAAAATCGTCCAATATTGTGAACAATCGCTTTTCAAACTTTACTTTTTTCTTAGGGACACCTATTAAGTGTTGCTTTGATTAAAAGTATATAATAATATTAAATTAAACTTATCAATAATGACCACATTATTAAATTTAAGCAAAAGTTAAGAAAGTCATAAGAGAGGTGTTAAATCCATGAAAGAAATTAGATTACTAAATCCTGATGATTTAGAAGAGGTCTATCAGCTATTTAAAGAAGCTACAAGTGATCCAAAAAATATTTATACTTGGGCGATTTATGATGAGGATAAAGTGTGCAGGGAATATTTCAAAAAGTTGATAGACGCCAATAACAATGCACAATATCTGTTCGGTGTATTTTTTAATAATGAATTAGTGGGAGCTTTGACATTATTCCATCCAATTATAGTTGGAACACAGCATAAAGCTATAATTGAAAATATGTATGTGAAGGATATTGACCATTTGGATGAGAAGTTATTAAATACTGTCGCAAACTTTTGTACTGAACTTCAAATTGAGAAAATTATGGCCCCTGTTGCTTCAAATAATATCAGTGCACTGACTTTCTATAGTGAATACGATTTTTCAAAAATAGGTTTTGAAACGAATTCTCGTAAATATGGCGATGAATATATTGATGAGCATTGGTTGATCTATCCTATTAAAAAGGCTGCAGACGTTAATTAATACGTTGTGAAAAACACTAATGAGCGCAAAAAAATTCGGTACATTCCCGTGTACCGAATTGATTAAGTAAAGTAAGTTGTAATTAAGTGACCGTAAATCGTAACGGTTACGTTTTATATTACATGACGTTTCGTTATTTGTAAACCATAAATCGTAATTTTTACGATTTATTTTTATCTATAAGAAAAGCAAGTGCACAATTTTGAGATGCACTTGCTTTTCTTTTAGTTACTTTTATATACACTGATGGCTCTGTTAGCTGATTCTAAAAGATGATGTTCAAAATAATTCTCATGTACATAATCATATATATTATCTATATCTGTTTCTTCTTTAGGAAAATTATGATCTCTTACAATGCAATCGGCTAATTGTCCGAATGGCGTATCATCTTCCATAAAAGTAATAATAAACTTATAAAAACTCATGTAACAACCCCACTTAAAGATATTTCTGAATGAAAAAACATTAACAACGATAAATTTCCACCAAAGAGGAAATCATTCTTATCAGTTAAATAGGCTTTTTCAACAGTATAACATAAGCATCGGAATAAAATACAGTTAATAAAAAATCTTATTTAACAAACAACTGTATTTATATCCAAACCTTTTCTCTTTTGTAACGCAATGTTCGAAAACTTTAAGATGACTTTGTTCTCTATATGCAATCATTTATACATCTTAATTATAAAGTTAGCCTAAACACACAAGAAATACAAGATATTCTTATTTAAATTGATATATTTTATACACATCTTTTACATAAAATTCATAATTTCGTGCGAATCTTTAAATAGTTATGAGTTCAGAATGAACATTACATTTTAAACAATTAAACCTCATAAAAAAGCAGAGCACGAAATGCTCTGCTCAGACCGTAGACAAACTACCGTTATAACTTG
>NZ_KV808459.1:2293-4198 GCF_001812305.1 Staphylococcus sp. HMSC056G08 | reverse complement strand
TATACGCTGAAAGGTTTTTAAGAAACGCGTAACATCCTACCCACAATCTAGCGAGATTAAAGGAGGTGGAACAAAATGAGCAAACTCAAAGCAATCAAAATAGCACTCCTAATCGTCATCTTGGCGGAAGAGATTAGGAATGCTAGGAATTATAAAAAAGCAATAGGAAAGCCTTTTTCAATACACTAGAAACAACAGTGGATAAACGCTTTACCATAAGCAGTTATTTCTATTATTCCTTTATCGAAATCAATACAAGCTGGTTTAACTAAGTTATAAATTTCTTCAGTAGATAAATTATTACGGTTAGCTAATTCGTTGATACCAAAAAGATTAATTAGATTAAAAAATTTACTATGCTCATCATATTTATCTTTTTCATATTGCCTTATAAATTTATTGATAAATTTATAACTTGAAAAATCATTATAATGCTTTTCGTTAGTATAAAAGTTATTACCAATGTCGATTTTCAACAAACCGATTCGTTCAAGGTTATTCAATGCAATCTCTGTATCAGCAATAGTTAGAGGTGAATTTTTTATTACAACATCTGATAAAAAATTACTTCCCAAATTAATACCTTTTATAGCTTTATATCTAACAGCAGGAATTGCATCTAGATTACAAAGAGATTTGAATAAAGTGGCATCTTTGGGAGACATTTGTTTAATTAATTCAACAAAAGAATGATGTATTTCATTTGTTTTACTATCATCCATGGCAGCAGCAATTAAATTAGAAAAAAGTTCTCTAATGTTTTCTTCGCTAATGTAGAATTTTGAACTCTCTATTGCTGGACCGATTATTGAAAGTTCAGGTTCTTTTAAATTATCTCTAGGTATATTTTTAACTTTAAGTTCAAGATTTGTTTTAAAGTTTTCTAAATCTTGTTGACGCTTATATTGTATTTTAGCAACCCAGTTATGATAACCACCAAATATTAAATTCCATGTAGTATTTAAGGTTTTGATAGGACCATCTGCAGCACCTTCAATAATTTTATCTAAACCTTTACCAATTATAGGATCCATTATTACTACACCTCCAATCCAACGCAGTAGCGATAAAACAATTATACACGAAAGGAGACGTTATTATGATCATCAATTATTTAAGTATAAAAGATATACAGATACTAGCAGGAGTTGGTAAAAGCAAAGCAACCTCTATTGTAAGGGAGATGAACAATGAACTTAAGGAAGAAGGATTTATTGCAATTAGCGGAAAAGTACCTATTCAATTAGTGAGAGAAAAATTCCCGTACTGTGATTTATCAGATGAAAAGATACGAGAATTGAAAGAAATCACCGTATAAAGTAGGAGGCAATTAAAATGCATAAATCATTCTGGATAGCATATGTATTTTGTTTTGTAAGCACAACTATTCTTACATTTGTAACACAAGATTTCATTCTATCTTCAGCGATTTCTTTACTTCTGTCACTTTCGGTATATCTGTTCTTTTTAGTCTGGTACTACGAAGTAGATATATTCAGTGACGAAGGTGAAGTAATGGATGATGGCGAAGAGTATATTACGTTATTCACTATCAAATATTAAAAAAGACTGAATGCTAGTGATTAATAGCAAACAGTCAGTAGGATATGAGATTACTCATATCCATATATTACCAAAATTATTAGGGGAGTCAATCATATATGGATAATATAGCAATAACTTTTGAGACTTACAATATAAGTAAGAATGGTTGCTATAGAAAAGACTGCTAGCACCGAAATTTGCTAACAGTCAGAGATGAAATGAATCCCCTTACATCATAACAAATTTTTACAGGAGGTACTACATGGACCTTAAAAAATATTCACATAAATTTATCGACATGTTAGATGAGTCCGATGTACAAGGTGCGATCGAATACTCTAATTATGATAAAAAGCAAAC
>NZ_KV808459.1:0-2193 GCF_001812305.1 Staphylococcus sp. HMSC056G08 | reverse complement strand
CACTAGTATTCACATATAGAAAAGACTTAGACGTACAACATGTGATTGTCGGCAGTGACAATAGCGAAGAATACAAAAAGCAATGCATATCAAATATAGAAAAAATATTGAGTGACAGAAAAAAGGTGAATTCCAATGCCTAAACAAACAGTTACCTATCTTATTAAGATTACTGATACCAACTTATATGTTACAAACAGACCCACTGAACAAAACACTACAATCAAATATTCAACCAGCCTTAGTGACGCTAGAGAGTTCAACGGAATGGAAGATGCCGCAGTCGATATGACATTCCATACTGCAATAAAAAAGACGGTAACTGAAACAACTGAATATGAGGAGGTCGCATATGACACAAGAAATGAACCTATTCCAAAAAATAGCTGACGTTAAAGCTAATATAGATGGATTCACTAAAGATACTAAAGGCTACAACTACTCATATGTTAGTGGCTCTCAAGTATTACACAGAATCAGAAGTAAAATGATTGAACATAATTTATTGCTCGTTCCTAGTACAACAGAAGAAAACTATAAAAAAATTGAAGTTACGAGGTTCAATAAAAAAGCAAATAGAGAAGTCACAACATCTGAATTTGTCGTCGAAATGAAATTGACATATGTATGGATCAATGCGGATAAGCCAGAAGAAAAACTTGAAGTAACATTCTATTCTGTCGGACAGCAAGACGATGTTTCTAAAGCGCATGGTACTGCACTAACTTATGCTGAACGTTACTTTTTAATGAAGTTCTTTAATATCCCTACTGATGAGGATGACGCTGATGCTAAACAAAAGCGCGAGCAATATACCAAACCAGATGCTAAAGCGATTGGGACATTAAAAGAAGAAATGTTGAAATTCAGCGAACTTATGCAGTCTGTAGGAAAACAAGTAAGTGTTGATGATGTCCAGCAAAAGCTAGGTATCAACGATGTTCAGAGTTTAAGTAATAGTCAAATCACTGTATGCATCAAAAAATTAGATAACTGGTCAAAACAAGCAAAGGAGAATGAATAATGTTAAACAGAGTTGTATTAGTAGGTCGCTTAACAAAAGACCCGGAATTCAGAACAACGCAAAGCGGTGTAGATGTAGCCGCATTCACACTAGCAGTCAACCGTAATTTTAAGAGTAAAAACGGAGAGCAGCAGGCGGACTTTATCAACTGTGTTGTATTCCGTAAACAAGCAGAAAACGTCAATAATTATTTGAATAAAGGCAGTTTAGCGGGTGTCGATGGCCGCTTACAATCACGCAGCTATGAAAACAAAGAAGGTAATCGAGTATTTGTTACGGAAGTTGTGTGTGACAGTGTGCAATTCTTAGAACCTAAGAATGCACAAGCCTCAAACAATAACCAATCAAATAACGAAGTGCAGCAAAGAGAGAAGGCGCTTCAAAGCGACAATCCATTCAATAATAGCAACAACTTTGATATGGATACGGATGATTTACCTTTCTAGGAGTGGTTTTAAATGCAGAAAATCACTAATTACATTCAAGAAGATGACGGTACAATTACTGCCGTCATCAAGAATGTAACACTAGGCAATAAAGAGACCTTGTTACTGGATAACGGAATGGATGTAGAAGTCGATGTTCAAGTCGTAGATCCGTTTAAAATTACTGGCAAGCAACGTCGTAAGATATTTGCACTTGTCAAAGACATAGAAGCTCATACAGGACAACCAATGGACTACATGAGACATTTGTTCATCGAGTTCGTTCGGACTTACTACGGCTACGACAAGCACATATCATTGAGTGACTGCACACGTACCCAAGCAAACCAAATCATAGAAGTTACACTTGATTGGATATTTCATAACAATATTCCATTAGCTTATAAAACAAGCGACCTGCTTAAACAAGATAAATCTTTCTTGTACTGGTCTACAGTCAACCGTAACTGTGTTATCTGCGGTAAACCTCATTCAGACCTTGCACACCATTATGCAATAGGCAGAGGAAAGAACCGTAAGACAATGAACCATTACGGATATGAAGTGTTAGCGCTATGCAGAGAGCATCATCAGTCTCAACATGATATGGGCGTTGAAAGTTTCGATAAATTACATCATTTAGAAAACTCGTGGATTTCAGTAGATGATCGGCTTAATAAAATGTTGAGAGGAGAAAGAAATGATGAATAATATAGAAAAATTAGAATCCGAAAAAGAAGTTCT
>NZ_KV808458.1:0-11393 GCF_001812305.1 Staphylococcus sp. HMSC056G08 | reverse complement strand
TTGCTCACCAGTCCTATTTGACAGAGAGCCTTTTTATTTTGATTTGGGAAGTGAATGTATCACCTTATAATTCATGTAGCATTTAAAAGCAGTCTATGCATTGTTTTAAGCATGATATAACACCGGATATGATATTTATAATAAAGAGAGTGTTATTAATCTATGGGGCTCATATAGGGGATAGGAGAGGATAGGTTTTAGACAAAGCAAAATGCGCTTACTCTAAAAGTGAGTAAACGCATTTTGTTAGGGTGCGTATTTTTAATTTTTATGATTGATGTTTCTTAAGTTGTTGTGTGTATCTCCAGTACATTAATCCTAAAAGGATAAACCAGATTGGAGATAAAAATACTGCAGTTCTTGTTACCGGGTTGACGAATAGCAATGCGAATACAAAGATGAAGAAAAATAAAATCATGTATCCTGAGAAACGTCCACCTGGTAATTTATAAATTGAATTTTTGTGTGCTTTTGGATTGCGTTTATGATAGTTAATATAAGCAACGATAATCAATGCCCAAACTACTAAGAATAAAACTGTTGATACTGTTGTTACATATGTGAATACTAATGTTGCATCTGGGAAAATATAGTTCAATAATGCTGCGATAAGTAATAATGCACATGAAACAAAGATCGCAATGTGCGGCACACCATTTTTATTTGTTTTGTTGAAAACAGGTGGTGCTTGTTCTTGTCTTGATAAACCGAATAACATACGGCTGTTTGAGAAAATACCACTGTTACAAGATGATGCAGCAGCTGTCAGTACAACAAAGTTGATGATACCTGCTGCGAAAGGTATTCCGACTAACGCGAACAATCTTACGAATGGACTATCAGAAGGATCTACTTTATACCAAGGAATGATTGACATAATTACTGCAAGTGATCCTACATAGAATAGTAAGATACGTACAGGTACACTGTTGATTGCTTTAGGAATAATCTTTTCAGGGTCTTTTGTTTCACCAGCTGTTACACCAATCAACTCAATCCCTACGAATGAGAAGAGTGCCATTTGGAAAGACATGAAGAAACCTGATACACCTTTAGGGAAAATACCATGGTCATAAAGGTGTGTGATACTCGCATGACCGAATTTAGTTTCATAAGCAACGAATATCATACCTAATCCGACAACGATTAACACGATGATTGTCGTAACTTTGATAATTGCGAACCAGAATTCTAATTCTCCAAAAAGTTTTGCGCTTAATAAGTTGAATGCCATTAAAACAAGTACACAGACTAAAGCGCTGACCCAGTTAGGAATTTCAGGCCACCAGAAACTGACATACTTCGCTACGGCTGTAACTTCTGCCATCCCTGTGATAATCCAACATAACCAATATGTCCAACCTGTCACAAACCCAGCAAAAGGTCCGATATATTCATTTGTCACATCTGCGAATGATTTAAATTTTGTGTTTGTAATTAAGATTTCCCCTAAACCCCTCATAAACATAAACAACATTAAACCAATAATGATGTATGTTAATAAAATCGAAGGTCCCGTCATCGCAATCGTTTGTCCTGCCCCTAAGAACAATCCAGTACCGATCGCACCGCCAATTGCGATTAACTGTATGTGACGATTGCTTAATTCTCTTTGTAAATTGTTTGACATAAATTAATTCAACTCCCTTTTTGCACCTTAATAATATTATGCACATATCCATAGAATATGACAAATGGTTTTTAAAAATATTGAGAATTTTCATGCAATTATCAATGGATTTAAGTTATGATGAATGATAATAAATTAAAAATAATCGGTTAATTTGCATGGGTTTTCGTTACTTAAAACTATAAAAATGTAATATAATACCAATAAAGGCGATGAGATATGGTCTGAACAGGGTGTTTTAGCTGTTTGAGCAATGTAACCGCTTTATACAAAGTTTCGAAATTGTTCACAAAACCGTTAATATTGGATATAATACTAAATGAAAGCCATTTCAATTTGTTATAGAAAAGGGGAAATTAATATGGCAGAATTGCATAAAGGTTTAGAAGGGGTAATTGCAGCTGAAACAAAGGTAAGCTCAATTATCGATAGCCAATTGACATATACTGGTTATGACATCGATGATTTAGCAGAAAACGCATTATTTGAAGAAGTTGTATTCTTACTATGGAATTACAGACTTCCGACGAAAGACGAATTGAACAAGTTGCAAGAAAAATTATATGAGTATGCAAAACTAGACCAAAAAGTTTATGAGCATTTCGAAGATTATGCAACAGACGACGTTCATCCAATGACAGCATTAAGAACTTCAGTTTCTTATATTGCACACTTTGATGAAAATGCAGAGTCAGAAACGGATGAAGAAAAATTAGAACGTGCAATTAGAATCCAAGCAAAAATGGCATCACTTGTGACGTCATTTGAACGTGTAAGACAAGGAAAAGAGCCAGTTTATCCTAAACAAGGCTTATGCTATGCAGCTAACTTCTTATATATGTTACGTGGTGAAGAGCCAACAGACATTGAAGTTGAAGCATTTAACAAAGCATTGGTATTGCATGCTGACCATGAATTGAATGCATCAGCATTTACAGCACGTTGTGCAGTATCATCTTTATCAGATATGTATTCAGGTATTGTTGCAGCTGTAGGTTCATTAAAAGGGCCTTTACACGGCGGAGCAAACGAACGTGTTATGAACATGTTATCTGAAATTCATTCAGTGGATGAAGTTGAACCATATATTGATAATAAATTGAAAAACAAAGAGAAAATCATGGGCTTTGGACACCGTGTTTATAAAGACGGAGATCCACGTGCGAAATATTTAAAAACAATGAGTAAAAAAATTACGGATGAGACAGGTCAAAAACATTTATATGATATCTCAGTAGCGATTGAAGACTTAATGAAAGAACGTACAGGCATTATTGCTAACGTTGACTTCTATAGTGCGACTGTTTATCACAGCATGGATATTCCACATGATTTATTTACTCCAATTTTCGCAGTCAGTCGTTCTGCAGGTTGGTTAGCACATATTTTCGAACAATATAGAGATAATCGTATTATGAGACCACGTGCTCAATATATCGGTGAAACAAATCGTAAGTATTTACCAATTGAAGAGCGCTAATTTTTAACAGCGACATTCTTGAATCATTAATCACAAAATTTATATTAACGGAGGAATTTAGAATGGCACCAGAAAAAATTGTTAAACAAGAAGACGGTTTATTAGTACCGAATAATCCTATTATTCCATTTATCATCGGTGATGGTATTGGACCAGATATCTGGAGAGCAGCAAGCCGTGTATTAGATGCAGCGGTTGAAAAAGCTTATAATGGCGAGAAAAAAATCGAATGGAAAGAAATCTTAGCTGGTCAAAAAGCATATGATGAAACTGGCGAATGGTTACCACAAGAAACTTTAGATACGATTGAAGAATATTTAATCGCAATCAAAGGACCTTTAACTACACCAATCGGTGGCGGTATTCGTTCATTAAACGTAGCATTACGTCAAACATTAGACTTATATGCTTGCTTACGTCCAGTACGTTGGTTCAAAGGTGTTCCATCTCCTGTTAAGCGTCCAGAAGACACTGACATGGTTATCTTCCGTGAAAATACTGAAGACATCTATGCAGGTATCGAATTTAAAGAAGGTACGCCAGAAGCTAAGAAATTAATCGATTTCTTACAAGATGAAATGGGTGCTAAAAACATTCGTTTCCCTGAAACTTCTGGTATCGGTGTAAAACCTGTATCTAAAGAAGGTACTGAACGTTTAGTACGCTCAGCTATCCAATATGCGATTGATAACAATCGTAAATCAGTTACATTAGTGCACAAAGGTAATATCATGAAATTTACTGAAGGTGCATTCAAACAATGGGGTTATGATTTAGCTGAAAGTGAATTCGGTGATAAAGTATTCACTTGGCAACAACATGATCGCTTAGTAGATGAAAAAGGTAAAGAAGAAGCGGACAAAATCCAAGATCAAGCAGTTGCAGATGGTAAAATCATTATCAAAGACTCAATTGCTGATATCTTCTTACAACAAATCTTAACGCGTCCTGCTGAGTATGATGTAGTAGCAACTATGAACTTAAATGGTGACTACATTTCTGACGCATTAGCAGCACAAGTCGGCGGTATCGGAATTGCACCTGGTGCAAACATCAACTATGATACTGGCCACGCTATCTTTGAAGCAACTCACGGTACTGCACCTAAATATGCAGACCAAGATAAAGTAAACCCATCATCAGAATTATTAAGTGCAGTATTAATGTTAGAACACTTAGGTTGGCAAGAAGCTGCTGACTTAATTACAGATTCAATTGAAAAAACAATTGCATCTAAAGTTGTAACGTATGACTTCGCACGTATGATGGATGGCGCTAAAGAAGTAAAAACTTCTGAGTTCGCTGACGAGTTAATCAAAAATCTATAAGACTTAATTGATTTCAAGCTATACTGCTCTGATAAGGGCGGTATAGCTTTATTTTTTTGAATGATTGAACTTGTTAAGTGAATGTTAAGTTTATGTAAAGATGTTTCGTAGTATGTTATCTTTTTGAAAATATAAGTTATAATTAAGATGAAAAATACACAGGGGGTAAGACTATGACACAAAAAATTTTAGTAGTCGATGATGAACAATCCATTGTAACTTTGCTGAAATACAATTTAGAAACAGCAGGTTATTTAGTAGAAGTTGCTTATGACGGTGAAGAAGCACTTCAAAAACTGAATGCCGTACAACCAGATTTAGTCGTATTAGACGTGATGTTGCCGAAGTTGGATGGCATTGAAGTTTGTAAAACGATTCGTTCAGACCGAAATCTTGTTCCTATCTTAATGTTGACTGCCAAAGATGACGAGTTTGATCGCGTATTAGGCTTGGAACTCGGTGCAGATGACTATATGACTAAGCCATTCTCACCAAGAGAAGTTGTAGCACGTGTAAAAGCTATTTTACGCAGATCTAAACAAGTTCACAGTCAAAAAGAAGAAGAAACAGATAGTGAAGATGTAATCATCGGTTCAATCAAAATCAGACCTGAATACTTTGAAGTATATAAAAATAATGAACTGTTAGAATTGACCCCTAAAGAATTTGAGTTACTTCTTTATTTAATCGAGCGCCAAGGTCGTGTTATTACAAGAGAGCACATGTTGAACTCTGTATGGAATTATGAATTTACTGGTGATTCAAGAATTGTTGATGTGCATATCAGTCATTTAAGAGATAAATTAGAGGAAAACCCTAAGCAGCCGAAGCTTATTAAAACTGTTCGTGGATTAGGCTATAAACTAGAAAGACCTAAATCTGCAAATTGAAGTTTTACACAAGATTACTGCTGACGTTAGCCATCTTGATTATCTCTTGTCTTGTTGCTTTAGGTTTACTAATCAATCATGCGATTTATACAACGATTTCATCGAGAGATGCTGAAAACTTGAAGCATGATGCTGAGCGTATCAACAAGACATACAAAGCACATCATGAAGAGGCTTTAAAAGAATACGCACACTTAAATAATTTTACAATATCCATACATAGCAATGATGGAGGTAAAACATTATTTAAATCAGATAAAAAAGTTCCCGCAAATCCAAACATCAATGTAGTTGGAAATCCATCTAATCTGCTTTATGATACGCATCATGACAATCGTAGATTTACTTATAAATATATTAGTAATGATCATTTTATTATAATTACAGGTTACGATAATGAAATTACACAACTACAATTTGAAGCTTGGAAATATATTGCGATCATTGGTTTATTCATTATTGCCTTAGTCTTCTTAATTGTTAGAAACATTAACCGCACATATATCAGACCGATTAATGATGTAACTTATGCGACGAAACTCTTAGCACAAGGGCACTATCATATCAGAGTACCTGAAAGCAATGTGAAAGAAACGCGAGACTTATTCGTAACAACGAATGAATTAGCACGTCGTTTACAAAAAATGTATAACGAACAAAAAATTCAATCAAATCGTTTGAAAACAACACTTGAAAATATACCAAGTTCAGTTTTAATGATTGATAAATACGGTAAAATTGTTATCGCGAATACAGCATATTATGAAATGTTTAATCCTGAAACAAATGTCGTGAATCAAAATTACAATCGTGTGATCAAAGGTAAATTGAATACATTGATTATCGATGCCTTTAAAACCGAGAAAACGATGAATGAACAAGTCAAAGTATATTTGAATAATGTTCACGAACGTTATTTTGATACCGTCTGTGTGCCGATTTTATCTCGTAAAAAGAAAAGAATGCAAGGGATGGTTGTCGTTCTTCACGATATTACCAGCTTGAAGAAATTAGAGAATTTGCGTCGTGAATTTGTCGCAAATGTCTCACATGAGCTGAAAACACCTATCACTTCAATTAAAGGATTTGCGGAAACTTTAATTGATGGGGCGAAGAATGATGAAACGACGTTGGATGAATTCTTAAATATTATTTTGAAAGAGTCTAATCGTATTGAGTCATTGGTCGAAGATTTATTAGATTTATCACATATTGAACAACAAAAAGAAATTGAAACAGAACCTGTGGATTTATCTGATGTAACGAGAAACACCGTAAAAACTTTATATACAAATGGTAAAAAGAAAAATATTACGTTGGAAACGGATATTGAAGATTACGTGATTATCGATGCCGAAACATCGAAAATTGCTCAGGTTGTGGTGAACATCGTCAGCAATGCGATTAACTATTCACCTCAAGATAGTCGTATTCATGTGCGTGTCTATAAAGATGGAGAAAAACGTGTCTTAGAGGTCGAAGATTTTGGAATTGGAATCGCTCCAGAAGATCAAAAACATATCTTTGAACGTTTTTATCGTGTAGATAAAGCTAGAAGCCGTGATTCAGGCGGTACAGGACTTGGTTTGTCTATTACGAAACATATTGTCGAAGCTTATCACGGACGTATTCAAATAGACAGTCAAGTTGGCGTAGGTACAACGTTTAAAGTGATATTTTTCGATAATAAAAATAAATCAATTAAGTTATCTTAATATATGCGCCGGATGGAATTCCGGCGCTATTTTTATGAGTGGCTATGTCACATATGATAAAATAGAAACAAATCAATTCTGGAGGTTATAGTGTGGAAAAATTAGTGTTAATTGATGGGAATAGTTTAAGTTTCCGAGCATTTTATGCATTGCCTCTTTTAACGAATCGTGCAGGAATTCATACAAATGCCACTTATGGATTTGCGATGTTATTAGAAAAAATTATCAAAGAAGAAAAACCGACCCATTTCTTAGTCGCATTTGATGCTGGAAAAACGACATTCAGACATCAAACATTTAAAGAATATAAAGGCGGCAGACAAAAGACGCCACCAGAATTAAGTGAACAATTTCCGTTAATCAGACAATTATTAGATGCGTATCATATTAAGCATTATGAACTAGAAAATTATGAAGCGGATGATATTATTGGAACGTTAAGTCAAGCTGCAGATAAAGCAGGTTTTGAGACAATAATTGTAACGGGTGACCGAGACTTAACGCAACTTGCTTCTGATAACGTAACAATATACTATACGAAAAAAGGTGTGACAGATGTTGACCATTACACACCTTCATTCATCGCGGAAAAATATAATGGTTTAACACCGTCACAGATTATTGATATGAAAGGTTTAATGGGAGATAGCTCAGATAATATCCCAGGTATCGCGGGTGTCGGTGAAAAAACTGCTATTAAACTTTTAAATCAATTTGATTCAGTTGAAAACCTTTATAATCATTTAGATGGAGTTTCTGGTAAAAAGTTAAAAGAAAAACTTGAAAACGGTCATGATGATGCGTTGATGAGTAAAGAGTTAGCAACGATTAATAGAGAAAGTCCAATTGAAGTTACACTTGAAGAAACGAAGTTGCCTGATGAAGTGGATCAAACACAAAAAATTGAACTGTTTAAAGAACTTGATTTTAAACAAATGTTGAACCAAATCGATGTTGATGCCGATACTGAAACTGAATCTGATCGAACATATGATATTGAAACAGATTTCAACTCAATTGACTTTGATCAATTAAAACAAGCAGCGCTTCACTTTGAAGTAGATGAAGGTGACTATCTCACTGCAGATATTTTGAAATTCGGCTTTAAAGCAGATGAACACTTTGTGGTGATTAATGCGGATGAGATTCAAAATTATCCTGAGTTAATAAAATGGTTAGAAGACGAACAAACAGAAAAGTATGTCTATGATGCGAAAAAAACATATGCAGAAGCACATCGCATGAATATCGATATTAAAAATATTACGTTTGATATCATGTTAGCAAGCTACATTTTAAATCCATCTCGCTCAATTGATGATGTTCATTCAGTAGTTGTCGATTATGGCCAAGGTTATGTACCTGAAGCAGTACACGTTTTTGGTAAAGGCAAAAAACGACAAGTGCCAGAAGATGATGTGTTGAATCCTTATATTGCTTCGATTTTGGATGCGATTGATGCGAGTACACCTGTAATGATTGATGCATTGAAAGAGTACAATCAATTAGATTTATTCAATGACTTAGAATTGCCGCTTGCGCGCATTTTAGGACAAATGGAAGAAATGGGCATTTACACGGATATTGAAGAGCTAAAAGAAATGGAAAGAGAAATTCAAGGTAAGCTTGATACTTTAATTGCTCGTATTCATGAAGCAGCAGGTGAGGAATTCAATATTAATTCACCGAAACAATTGGGTGTCGTATTATTCGAAAACTTGAAGTTACCAGTTATCAAGAAAACGAAAACGGGTTACTCAACTGCAGTAGATGTTTTAGAACAACTACAAGGTGAACATCCGATTATCGAAGATATCTTAGAATATCGCCAGTTATCTAAATTACAATCTACTTATGTAGAAGGCTTACAAAAAGTGATACAAGATGATAATCGCATTCATACACACTTTAACCAAACACTTGCACAAACAGGACGTCTGTCATCTGTCGATCCTAACTTGCAAAATATTCCTGTACGTTTAGAAGAAGGTCGCCGCATTAGAAAGGCCTTTAAACCTGCAGAAGCGGATAACGTTATTCTTTCAGCGGACTATTCTCAAATTGAATTACGCGTACTTGCTCATATTACGCAAGATGAAAGCATGATGAATGCCTTCAGAGAAGGAAGAGACATTCATACAGCTACAGCCATGAAAGTCTTTGGTGTAGAAGCAGGCGAAGTAGATGGTTTAATGCGTCGACAAGCTAAAGCTGTAAACTTCGGAATAGTATATGGCATTAGTGATTATGGTTTAAGCCAAAGTTTAGGTATTACGAGAAAAGCAGCGAAGAAATTTATTGATGATTATTTAGATAGTTTCCCAGGCGTTAAACAATATATGAGTGATATCGTTAAAGATGCGAAAGCAAAAGGTTATGTAGAAACATTATTACACCGTCGCAGATATATCCCTGATATTACAAGCAGAAACTTTAATCAACGCAGTTTCGCAGAAAGAACAGCTATGAATACACCAATTCAAGGTAGTGCTGCAGATATTATCAAACTAGCAATGGTTAATTATGATAAAGCTGTGAAAGAAACAGATTTCAATGCACACTTATTACTACAAGTACACGATGAGTTGATTTTTGAACTGCCAAAAGATGAAGTAGAAGCTTTCAGTGAATTTATTGAAGATATTATGGATAATGCCATTGAATTAAAAGTACCATTACAAGTGGATACTAACTATGGTCCAACATGGTACGATGCAAAATAGAAAGAAGGTCGCAAATTGCCTGAATTACCAGAAGTAGAGCACGTTAAAAGAGGGATTGAACCCTTTGTGATTAATCAAATTATTGAAAGTGTTGAGTTCTCGGATAAAGTCATCGATGGAAAAGCGAGCGGTAGAGACACAATTATTAAACAAATTGATTTGCCGATGTTTAAAAATCGTACAGAAGGCTATAAAATTACACGTGTGGAACGCAGAAGTAAATATATTCTTTTATATTTAGAGAAAGATGAAGATAAAAGAGTATTAGTCAGTCATTTAGGAATGACTGGCGGCTATTTCGTAGTCAATGACTTAACGGAGATTATTGTACCGAATTATCAAAAACATTGGCACGTCAATTTCAAACTTAGTAACGGCAAACAATTAATCTTTTCTGATATTAGACGCTTTGGTGAAATTAAAAATGTTGATGATATTACAGCATACACGTCATTTGAAAAGATGGCTCCTGAGCCTTTTGATGACAACGCATACACACACTATCAAAAACAATTAGCATTGCCGAAGTATCAGAATAAGCCGATTAAACAAGTGATCTTAGATCATCATGTTATTGCAGGTTGCGGTAATATTTATGCTTGTGAAGCTTTATTTAATGCACGTATTCATCCAAAACGCAAAGTTAATACTTTAACGAAACAAGAGCAAAAGCGTGTATTTGATGAAGTAGTGGCTGTTCTAACATTAGGTATTGAACAAGGTGGAACCAGCATTTCTGATTATCGCCATGCAGATGGTCAAACTGGACATATGCAGGAGTATTTAAATGTATATAAAAAGAAAATCTGTCCTGTATGTGGTGGACCGATTGAGACAGAAGTGATAGGTGGCAGAAACAGTCACTTTTGTCCAAACTGTCAAAAATAAATTAATTGAACGAGGGAGATTAGATTATGCAAAAAGTAATTGGTTTAACAGGCGGAATCGGAACAGGAAAATCTACTGTATCTGAATTGCTTGCAGTCCACGGTTTTAAAATTGTGGATGCGGATATTGCGGCAAGAGAAGCGGTAGAAAAAGGTTCTGAAGGTTTAGAACAAGTCCGCCAAGTATTTGGCGATGAAGCGATAGATGAAAATGGTGAAATGAATCGCAAATACGTCGGTGAAATCGTATTTAATGATGACAAAATGCGAGAGAAATTAAACCAAATCATACATCCTATCGTGAGAGATTTAATGGAAAGACAAAAAGAAGCTTATTTAAAAGATGGCTTCAATGTAATTATGGATATTCCATTATTATTTGAAAATAACCTTCAAGATACTGTTGATGAAACATGGTTAGTCTATGCTTCTGAAAGTATTCAAGTGGAACGTTTAATGGAACGTAATGACTTAACACAAGAAGAAGCGAAAGCGCGTGTATATAGTCAGATCTCTATCGACAAAAAACGTCGTATGGCAGATCGTGTTATTGATAATCGCGGTACGTTGCTAGAGCTTAAACAAAACCTTGAAGCATTGTTGATGGAGGAAGGTTATATTCAAAGTTCTGAAGAGGTTTAATGTGAATATGATTTTAATCTGAACATGAATACAAAAAATTGCTTATCATTAGTGATAAGTAATTTTTTTAGGCTCTCTGTCAAATAGGACTGGTGAGC
>NZ_KV808457.1:0-119425 GCF_001812305.1 Staphylococcus sp. HMSC056G08 | reverse complement strand
CCAATTCATTTAAATGTCCTCCACTTCGATATTTCCAACGATATAATCTAATGCCCACTCTAAAATTCCAATTACACGACCTTCACGATCTGTTGTATGTTCATGTTCTCCTGTACTGTCTTTGACGGTATAGTGGTAAATTTCTTTATCTTCGTTCATAACGTCGCTTAATGTCATAGTTACTTCATCAATGATTGGAAATGCCTCATCTTCAAAATCCAACTCTGCAAGAATGTTGAACAACTCTTTATGAACCAATTTCAGAATGTGTTCGTAAAATGCTGTATCACTATAGCGATGATTAGTGAATGAATGAAATCTATCTTTCGCTGATAAGAACACATCTTTATCCTTCTCATCTAATACTTTCTCTAACACTTTAACTACTTTCGACAAATAATATCTTTGCTTAATTTTCACTTTGGTTACCTACCTTTTTCTTATTTTTCAGTTCTAAAATTCTGCCAATATCCAATTGCATGCACGCGATACAAATATCTTCGCTAACGTCTGGGAAATGTTCTTTAAATACGTCTGGTGCAATGTTGAGTAATAGATTGTGATTAGTATCTTTGATGTTGAACCAACCAATAGTCGACTTCGTAATAATCACTTGTTGTTTCATGTCAGTTACCTGCTTTCTAAAATATTCGATTGTGATTTTCTTCGATGTATTGCTTCATATACTTAGCGACAAAAGACCAATGGTCATTTTTATGTGCTGGTGCATGCGTGAATTCTGCGATTTTCGATTGGTGTTTTGGGTTCAACAACAACTTTTTTAATAATGTATTTCTGCTTTTGTTCGTATGCGCCATTAGATCGTACATCGTCCACAGTGTCTTATGTTCAAGTAGTGTGATTGTGTAATCTGTTTCTTGCAGCATATTTGTCACCTCCTTATGCCATTTGTTGTTTATCATTGTATTTGTCGTAAATGTGTTTGCTAACTGATAAAGGAAGATTATATTTATCAACAAACACCATGAATTCTACTGTGTCATTTAATACTTGTTGTCTTAACTCCAGCATGTCTTTTGTCATTCCTTCCTTTTGAACCATCTTAGGAAAGCCGAACACATTTGAAACTGCTTTGTTACTAATTGTTTGAGCTTTGCAATAATCTTTTCTAGAAATGACTTCAATACCATTCTTTAAATTATCCATCGCTTCTTTTTGCTTTTCTTTGTCCAACATGCGAAATACTTCATATTCTTTAAGTCCTGTAGATTGTCGTAATTCAACCAGCACATCACAAATCCAGTCTTGGAAATTTTCAGCTTCAGTTTTGTTAGATCTCATTACAAGACGATAAATACCTTTTTCGTTAATAACCGACATACATTGTTCTCCACCAAGGGTACGCACTTTGTGTGTATCCTTTACATGATTAGGCAGTACTCTAATTGCTGTGTAACTATCTCTAAAACCTAATACCTTCGCTACATCTCCAGCTACTGCCAAATATTCACCGTCTTTTTCAATAAATCGTATTTCTTTATTATTGAATAGTTGTTTAATCATTGGTTATGCCTCCTTTTGTAATTCTTGAATAACATTTAGGTTAAAAATTTTTGATGGCATTTCTTCTAAACCATAAGAAATTTTTTTTATAGTTTCTAAACTTGGATTAGTATTGCCATCTTCTAGCTTATATATTGCATTTCTACTTAAACCAGTTTTCTTACTTAATTGTGTAATAGTTATCCCTTTTGATAATCTTATTTTCTTGATTTTGTTAACCACGGTTTACACCTCCTGCTAATAATATAGTATATGTTGCTTTCGGTGTCAACTATGAATTACAATAAACTAGTAAAAACTTTTAAGGAGGTAAAAAAATGAATAAATTCGGAAGAAAAATAAAAGAGTTAAGAGGAAAACAGTCCATTAGAGAAGCATCTCAAAATATTGGTATTAGTCATACTTACTTAGACAGTTTAGAAAAAGGTGTTGACCCTAGAACTGGTAAAGAAAGGAAACCAACAATTGAAGTAATTAATAAGATTTCTCTCTACTATGATTACAGTTTTGAAGAATTAGTTGAATTAGCAAACATATTTGTATCAATTAATGATCTACCCAAAGAACAAAAAGAGATTCAAAATCAAAAATTCTTGGAAGTATTGAAAAACACTTTTGATAAAACCGAATTAAAGGTTAAGGAAAATTATATAAATTTATTGAAAAAAGATTTAAATACATCTCAAGTCAATTTTTTGAGAAATGTATATAATTTTATGGAACTTGAAACTAATAAAGACAATGAAAAAAGTACAGATGAAGTAAAAAGAAAGAACAATATTATTTTTATTTCTGCTTTACTGCAAATGTTACGCCAGCATAAAATGAGTGGTAGCAAAGAAGCATACGAAGATATTATTAATGAATTTGATGACTTCCTAAAACAATACTTGAATATTAAGTAGGTGATTAAATGGCTTCATTCGAAAAACAAAAGAATGGTAAAACATGGCGCTACATCATCTCATACAAAGATGATGATGGTAAATATAAAAAGTATCAGAAAGGCGGATTCCGTACGAAACAAGAAGCAAAGGTACATGCTACTGATATGGAATATAACTTAAAGCGCGGATACAATATCAATAATGATGTGATCTTTGCAGACTACTTCAAACAATGGTATGAAGTTAATAAGAAGCCTCATGTTTCAGCTAAAACTTTAACACGCTATGTGTCAATGCATAATCATATTAAAAAGCATTTTAAAAATACATTTCTAAAAGATATAAAACCATCAGACTACCAGCGATTCATAAATCATTATGGTAGCAATCACAATATAGATAGTGTAAGAAAATTAAACAGCTCCGTTCGTAATTGTTTCCACCAAGCGATTCACGAAGGTTTAGTATTGCGTAATCCTACATTCAAAGCACAATTAAGTGGGGCTAATCCGAGTAAAAGTGAAGAGTTAAAATATATAAGCTATACTGAATACAAAAAGTTGAAACATCATCTGGAACAAAAAGACACTGTTTCATCATTGGTTTTGCTTATGCAGCTTGTAACAGGTGCTAGATTTTCTGAAGTAGTTAATATGAAACGCGAAGATTTTTATGTAGGAGATAATAAGGTGCATTTACCGGGTACAAAAACAACGACATCAGATCGTACTGTTAGCATTGACACAAAAACTTTAAACAAGGTCAGAAAATTTATTAAAGAAAGTCCAGCCGACATTAACGGTTATGTATTTACAGTAAATGGTTCTATTATTACCAATGCATCTGTTAATAAAGCTTTAAATAGTGCATGCAAGAAATTAGGTATCAAAAGTATTACCACACATGCATTACGACATACGCACGTTTCTGTGTTAATCCATAATGGATACAGTATTCAATATATATCGAAACGACTAGGACATTCTTCTACATTAGTCACACAATCGGTATATCTGCACTTATTAGAAGAGACATACCAGCGCGAAGAAGAAAATTTGATAGAATTTATGGATGATTTATAATAAGGAAAAATTAGGGAAAATGATTTGATATTCGATATAAACGAATGATATTGATATAACTAAAAACCTTGTTATAAAGGCATTTTGATAATGAGAGAAACCGAATAATATCCTATATTCTCCCTCCGAGGGGGTTATGTAGTTAATATTAATTAACTTGAAACCTTTGAAACGTTGATGTATCAGCGTTTCTTTTATTTTGCTATTTAAGTCATCGGGCAGTTGTTAAAAAATCAAAATAGCTTTTAATAAAAAACACCGCTAATAGCGGCGTAAGTTAAAATATTCAAATAATTATTTTTATGTATATAATTTGAAAAAATTAACAAATAGTATTACTTAAGTTGTTCAATAGCTTTTAGTAAATTGGCTACTGACTTAGCTGTAAATTTATATTCAGTTGTAAAACTTTTAGTAGCCATATAACTCACTTCTTTCATAATAAAGTTTAATCAAATCCATGAAATACAAAAGCCTGTTCTTATGATTAGTTTTTTAAATTCAACATTAACTTTTCAACAATACCATTGGTTGCTTGTACAAGCTTTGCAAGAACTACATCATTTTTGAAATTAAATTCAACTTCCTAATATGAACCTCAAAAGAAATGAAGTCTCTTAAAAGCAAAGTAGTAATCCATTACACTAATAATAAACTAGGCTCACTTCTTCTTCAATATATAGGTTTTACACTCCAACTCCAGTTTATTAATCATGCAATAAATTATCAATTCTACAATTTTTTAGTTACTCTTTTCCCCTTAACACGATATTTCCAATTAATTTCTTTCATTTCATCTAAAATATCTGAATATATGCTTTTTTAATATTTAGAAATGTGTTAAAGTTTATTTGTTTGAAAGAAATTCATCTACATAAATTGTCAGAAATTTTTGTAAATAGAGAGAAGTTTTCAACACCAGGAGGTTATTATGAAAAAAGTAATTCTAATATCAGGTTTAATGCTCTTCTCGTTATTCTTCGGAGCAGGCAACTTGATTTTTCCACCTATGCTCGGATATACCGCGCAAAGCAATATGTGGACAGGTATGACAGGTTTTGCGATTACAGGTATTTTATTACCTTACATCACAGTCATTGTCATTGCCTATTATGATGGTGGCGTGGAGTTTATCGGGGACCGCGTCCATCCTAAATTCGGGTTTATTTTTGCAGTTTGTATTTATTTATCTATCGGGGCACTATACGGGATTCCACGTGCTGCGAACGTGGCTTATGAAATCGGCGCAAAATCAATTCTGCCTATTCACAACACATGGACATTGGTAGGTTTCTCCCTTGTATTCTTTATTGTTGTAGGGTTAATCGCTTTATACCCGACAAAAATTGTCGATAACTTAGGGAAAATCTTAACACCTGCCCTATTATTGATTATTGGTGCTTTATGTATCGCAGCGATTATTAATCCTGAAGGAAAAGTCGGACAACCACATGATAAATATGCGGAAACACCTTTCATTTCAGGAATCTTAGAAGGTTACTACACAATGGACTTAGTAGCTGCTTTAGCCTTCTCAGTCGTTATCGTACAAAGCTTTAAACTCGCAGGTATTTCAGACAGCAAAAAGATAGTGAGAAACGTTATCTTATCAGGTCTGATTTCAGCGTTATTATTAACAGTGATTTACTTCTCATTAGCATACTTAGGTATCACGACAAGCAAACCAGGCTTTGATAATGGCGCAAGCATTCTAACATATAATTCAGTACGATTATTCGGATCATTCGGAAATATTTTATTCGGTATGATTGTAATTTTAGCTTGTTTAACAACTTGTATCGGCTTGGTGAACGCAAGTTCTGCATTCGGATTGAAGAAGTTCCCACAAATTTCATACAAGACTTATGTACTGTCATTCTCAGTAGTCGGATTCTTAATTTCAATCTTAGGGCTCAACATGATTTTACAAATCGCAGTTCCATTACTGACATTTATTTATCCGATTTCTATTGTGTTGGTACTGATTTCATTTGTCGCAATTGCGATTCCGACAAAATTAAAAATCGCTTATATTTTACCGACGATTTCAACATTAATTATTTCAGTACTTGAAATCTTCAACACATTTAAACTGATCAAACCACTAAATGCAGTCTATCAATTCTTGCCATTATCTGATTTAGGATTGGCTTGGTTACTACCATTTATTATCTTAACTGCAATTGGTATTGCGATAGATTTTATGCGCAATAAGAAACATACACAACAACCCGCAACATCTTAATATTGATTGAAATGCCTTTCTCATTTTACGAGAAAGGTATTTTTATTTGACCAAAGCTTATTGTCACAATATTTCAATAATATTTCTATCTATTTCATTATAATTTGTTTGTGTTAAAATGAATCATGCATTTTTAATTTGAAACAAGCATTGTTTCAATCTTCACACTTCCACAACATATATGCGATACACTTATATTAAGGTTCATCAATATAATCTTTATTAAACAATTCATCATAGAAAGGGAGGATATATTTGAAACAACCGTCGCTCAATTATAATTTAATTACGACTGTATTCTTTATTTCAGGTATTGCGGTTATGTGCAGTCTTTACTCTGCCATTCCTTTAATGCCGATTATGGGGAAAGAATTACATTTAAGCGAAGGTGCCACAACATTAATCGGTGTGGTATTCTCAGTTTCTTATTCAGTCAGCTGTATGTTTTATGGAATCATTGCCGACAAGTTTGGTAAGAAGAAGGTCATATTAATCGGCTTGGCTATGCTCACACTTACAACTTTTGCGATCGGCTTTATTCATAACTTTGCGCTATTACTGATTGTACGTGTTTTACAAGGAATAGCTACCGCAAGCTTCTCACCTGTGTCATTAACATATGTGACAGAAGTGTTCCCTATTCATAAACGTGTTACCGCAATCAGTTTTATTAGTACCAGCTTCATGTTATCTGGTGTTATCGGTCAAAACTTAAGTGATATTATCGCCGCACATATGAGTTGGCGTATCGTTTACTTCGTATTGACTGTTGTTTACTTATTGCTGATTGTTTGGATTTACCGAGCTATTCCGAAAAGTCCTTATCATATGCCTGATACAAAATTCTCAGTGTTCTTTAAAAACATGAGACATATTTTTGATAATAAAGGCATTGTATTATGTTTCTTTGTTTCATTAACTATCTTAACGTCATTTGTTTCTATGTATGCTCTGCTAAATGAATATTTGACATCTGACCCAATCAACGCTGATTTAACGACAATATCATCAGTGAAGCTATTTGGTTTAATTGGTATGTTATTAGCGTTATCTGCAGGTCGCATAAGTGATTTCATCGGTGTAAAACGTATTATTCTAATCTCATTAATCACTGCAGGTATCTCATTGATACTGATGGGCGTGACACACAATCTCATTATCATCACATTGTTCAGTGTTATCTTTATCGCAGGTATCTCTTTTGTGATTCCTTCTGTGATATCACAAATCGGTCTACTGACTACTAAAGATAAAGGCTTCTTCTTATCTATCAATACCTTTATGTTATTTATCGGTACAGCGATTGCACCTGTATTGTCTATGCAGTTGTTAAACAATATGCAGTCATTTAAAATGATGTTCATTGTATTATCAATCGTGAATTTCATCGGCTTTATTATAGCTTTAGGAATTCCGAAAAAATCAGTCGTAGATCAATAACGATAAAAAGCAGTCACTCATTTCAATTTTCAAATGAGTGACTGCTTTTCTTTATCACATTTCAATATGTTCACCGCTTCTAATCTTATCTGCTAACTCATTCAACTTACGTAAACGATGATTAACACCTGATTTCGAAATTGTGCCTGTAGAAACCATTTCTCCTAATTCTTTTAGAGAGACATCTTGATTTTCCACACGCAATTTCGCAATTTCTCTTAAACGGTCTGGTAAGTTTTCAATGCCGATTTCTTGATCAATCAACTGAATACTTTCAACTTGTTTCATCGCTGCACTAACTGTTTTGTTTAAATTAGCTGTTTCACAGTTTACTAAGCGATTTACTGAATTACGCATATCTCTGACAATACGCACATCTTCAAATTTCAACATCGCTTGATAACCTCCGATTAAACTCAAGAAATCAGAGATTTTCTCCGCTTCTTTCAAATAAACGATATTTCCTTTTTTACGTTCTAAATGTTTCGCATTCAATTCATATTCATTCATTAAAGCAGTTAAGCCTTCTGAATGACTTTCGTATAAAGAAAATATCTCTAAATGATAAGAAGATGTTTCTGGATTATTCACAGAACCGCCAGCTAAGAATGCACCGCGTAAATAACTTCGTCTCATTTCATCGTCACGAATCAAATCTAAATCAATAGCGTGTGTAAACACACCGTCTTTTAAGATACCAAGTTCATGTAAGATTTCACGAGACTTCATTTTCGTTCTGCAGATATAAATGTTGTTCTTCTTCAGCTTCATTTTCTTTCGAACAAGAATTTCAACTTCAATATTGAATACTTTCTTAATCAGAGAGTATATACGTCTGGCTGTTGTCGCATTTTCAGTTTGTACATTGATGACAAATTGCTGATTCGACAAACTGAGTGCACCATTCATCCGTATCAATGCGCTAAGTTCCGCTCGCGCGTTTTTATCATCGACATCGATTCTTGTCAATTCATTTTTCATGTCTGATGCAAAGCTCATGCCGCGCCATTCCCTTCTTTAAAATTTTCTATTTTTCGGATTAAATTGGATTGTGCTTGTTAAATCAAGTGCCAATTCATAAATCATGCGTGCTAAGCGTGTTGTATTATGGCGCACACGATTTTTCGAAGAAACATGGACTAAATCTTGTGCAGTAATGGGTTCAATACCTGCCGCTTCAATCGATTCTTTATGATAAGTCACAGGTTCTGCCTGTTCTTTATGGTAATTTTCTAAAATGTCTTTACTGTACTGATGATTCTCACAACAAATCACATAATCAATAAAATTTGTTTTCATGTGATTATGCATTGCTTGAATATGATCCATCACATCAAAATGATCTGTTTCGCCATGTTGCGTCATCACGTTTGAAACATAAACTTTAGGTGCCGCACTATCCACAATCGCTTCACCGATACCTGGCACACATAAATTGGAAATTACGCTCGTATACAATGAACCAGGGCCTAATACGATTAAGTCTGCATCTTCTAATGCCTCTACCGCTTCTTCCATCGGCTGCACATCTGCAGGCTCTATAAAGACACGCTTAATTGTTTTTTGACGCTTCGGTATATTAGACTCACCATACACGATTTCTCCATCTTCCATCTCCGCATTTAAACGAATACTAGAATTCGTTGAAGGAATCACGCGTCCTTTGATATTTAAAATTTTACTTAATTCTTTAACCGCATGACCAAAGTCATCCATAATATTTGTCAGTGCCGCAATCAATAGGTTCCCTACTGAATGACCTTCCACTTGATTCTCTTTGAAGCGGTACTGAAACAGCTCCTTTAAAGTCGGTTCTGTATCACTTAAGGCCGCAATAACGTTACGGATGTCCCCAGGAGCGGGAATGTCCATTTCACTTCTGATTTTACCTGTACTTCCCCCATCGTCTGCTACCGTCACAATTGCGGTAATATCGATAGGATAATCTTTTAAACCACGAGCCAATACAGATAAACCTGTACCGCCCCCGATTAATACGATTTTAAGCTTTTTCATTTCTCTCGCCACTTTCGATATGTGCATCTCTATGATGAACGTAAACATTATAGTCGTAACTATCATTCAAGTCTTCGGCTAATCGTTTCGCTAAGGCAACAGAACGATGCTGTCCGCCTGTACATCCGATCGCAATCACTAATTGTGTCTTGCCTTCTTTTTTATAGCCCGGAATCATAAATTTCAATAAGTCTAATAACTTATCATAAAAGATGGCTGTTTCTTGCCATTTCATGACATATTGATATACAGCGTCATCATTACCGGTTAAAGGACGTAACTCTTTTACATAAAATGGATTCGGTAAGAATCTCACATCAAAGACTAAATCTGCATCTTGTTGGATGCCATGTTTGAAGCCAAAGCTCGTTACACTAATACTAAATGTTTCGATATCATCTCTATTAAACAATTTGTTTATTTTTGCACGTAATTCTTTTGGATTTAAGTCTGTTGTATCTATGACAAAGTTCGCAAAACTACGGATTTCAGATAATGATTGACGTTCTTCTCTAATAGAATTAATCAATGAATTTTGACCGTTATCACTTAATGGGTGTGCACGGCGTGTTTCTTTATATCTTGAAATTAATTTTGCTTCACTTGCCTCGACAAACATCACGTCTACTATAATGCGATTCTTGCTGCGTAAAAAATCTACTTCTTTTACTAAGGATTTGAAAAATTCGCGACCGCGTAAATCAATCGCAATTGCTACTTTTTGTAAAGATGGTGTGCCTTGCTCCATCAACTCCACAAATTTCGGCAGTAAAATCGGTGGTAAATTGTCTACACAAAAGTACCCTAAATCTTCTAAACTCTGTAAAACTACAGACTTCCCAGCCCCCGACATACCAGTAACCACTAATAATTCACTCTTATTTACGACTTCATTTTCTTCATGTTGCATAACGACACCATCCTGTAATTAATTCGCTCATAATATCCTTATCTTTATCATAGTATCATATTACATTCTAACTTGAACATGATTACTATGGAATATGTAAAAAGGTTTGAATAGATGCATGGTTTAAACCGCTTCATGCACTACTCAAACCTTCTTCGTTTTTTATTATGCTTCTTCTGCTTCTAGTTTATCTTTCAATTCTTCGATATAGCCTTGCGCATTTTGAGCTGCGATACTACCGTCTCCAGTAGCTGTAACGATTTGTCGTAAACCTTTTTCACGCACATCGCCTGCTGCGAAGATACCAGGAACTTTTGTTTCCATTTCTTCGTTTGTTACGATGTAACCTGCTTCGTTTGTGATACCTAAATCAACAATCGGTGCAGTTAAAGGTTTCATACCGATATAAACGAATACACCATCAGCGTCTAATGTTTCTTCTTTACCATCTACTGTAGATTGTAAAGTAACTGAGCCGACTTTACCATCTTTTTCATTAATAGATGCTAATGTGTGATTCCAGATAAAGTGCATTTTTTCGTTTTTGAATGCACGATCTTGTAAGATTTTTTGTGCACGTAATTTATCTCTACGGTGAACGACAGTAACACTGTCCGCAAATTTAGTTAAGAAGTTACCTTCTTCTACTGCAGAGTCTCCACCGCCGATAACGTATAAGTTTTTGCCTTTGAAGAATGCACCGTCACATACTGCACAGTAACTTACACCGCGGCCGCCAAGTTCTTCTTCACCTGGCACACCGATTTTTTTGTATTCTGCACCTGTTGCGATAATCACCGCATATGCAGTAACAGATTTATCTCCATAAAAGACTTCTTTAATATCGCCTTTATCTTCAATCGCTTTAATATCGCCGTACTGATAAACAGCGCCGAATTTTTGCGCATGATCAAACATTTTTGTTGATAAGTCAGGACCAGAAATTGATTCGAATCCTGGGAAGTTTTCAACATCTTCAGTGTTTGCCATTTGTCCGCCTGGCACACCACGTTCGATCATTACAGTTTTTAAGTCCGCGCGAGAAGCATATACGGCTGCAGTCATACCTGCTGGGCCTGCGCCGATAATTACAACATCATAATCAGGTTGTTGTTTAGTCATTCTTCTTGCCTCCTAGTATTTAATCACACTCATTATAAGATAGAGCTTTCTTGAAATATACTTTTATGCTCAAATTGTGAATTGTACTATTTTACATACACAACTTTTAAACTTCTAGTAGAATTTCAATTGATTTATTCAAACGGTACATAGATATACCGAACCATTCTGTAATAGCTTTTTTCGTATAAGCATCGGGTCGTGTTTTAAAGAAGAGATATACACACGCTGCCACATACCCTTCTACTTCTTCCAAATCATATTCTTGTGCAATGATTCCTTCAGCTCGATCAATCCAATGTACAAATAAAGATTGATATTCTCTTAAAGCCTCTTTCTCATACAAGGTTAACATGCCTCGATGAATGAAATCTAATTTGACTAATTTCAATCCTTTTATCAAATATGTCAGATATAGTTTTTCGTATTCATTCATCGTTTCTAATACATTCCAAATTTCTTCTGTAATTAATAGTTCTCTGCCATTCATCTGTTCTAATAAGAAAATCCCATAAATACGTTCATGGCTGTCTTCACTTATCAATAGCGGCGCAATATGCGAATGGAAATAGAGATTTTTCTCAGAAATCAACCAAGGTGGCGGTCCTGGAGGTGTATCTGTCATTGCTTCAAGCTTTTCCCAAAACACCTTACTTTGCTCTTTATTTCCCAGGTGATAAAAGTTGACGCTTAACGCATGAAACATTTGCATGGAAATGAATTTACCTTTTTTAAACAAAGGATACAATAATTTTTGCGAAGCACTGAACTTTTGTAGATAGCTGAGGACAATACCAAGTTTGAAACTTTCTTCATCATTCATTGGTACAACTTTAGACAATGATTGTAGATAGTTCGGATAAGCTTTGTCATTTGTGTTATAAAGTAATAACGTATAATGACATAATGCATAAACATCCGTCTGATTTTCTTTTAAAAGCTGTTTCAACATATTACGTGCGATATCATAGTTTCCTAAATACAGATGTATCATTGCTAATAAATTGCGTACACTTTCATGCGTACGTACTGTCATTTCTTGGCGTTGAATAAACTTTTTCGCTTCTTCTAGCTTGCCTTGAGAGAAAAGATATTGAAAAATAATCTGAACTGCGAATACTTGGCTCTCTTTTTCAAGTACATCTACATCCTTATAGACAACTTCAAAGGTTTCTTCTAGTTCTTTTCTATAGTCTTCATCCTCTGACAGCAACACATAATTCATCCCGAAACAAAATGCTTTATTCGGATCTTGTAAATTCGTATATATTTGACTGAGTTGATAATAGGATGATTCTACATGTTCACCTTTCGCAATGAAATCATAATAACGTCCAACAACTTGCTTAGCTTGCCCCACTTCAGTCAGTGCGGTTGTATAATCTTGAAGCGCTTCAAAGTCAGAAGGCGACAATTCAAGGACTTTATGATAGTACTCTGCGGCATTTTGATAATCTCTATGTTTTAGTTTTGACGCTGCCAGTCGTTTAAAAAGTGATGCATCTTGCGTCATTGGAATCACTTTTTTAGATGGTTCTGATGTCATTGTATTGCCCCTCCTCTCACTTATAATCTGATCTGCATGGGATTGCCGAAAGCTAAAGCGCCATCTGGTACATCTTTATTAACTACCGTACCTGCACCGATTTTGACATGACTACCAATTTTAACCCCAGGTAAAATTGTCACATTGGCACCGATTAATGTATGATGACCGATTTCAACTTTTCCCACTCTCAACTCTGAAACTAAAAATTCATGGGTCAATATTGTTGTATTATACCCTATCACACAATTATCTCCAACTTGAATTAGATGCGGATATAAGATATCCGGCATCACTTTATAGGCAAAAGCTGTGTGCTTTCCAACCTGCATACCTAAACAAGCACGGTAAATCCATCGTTTTAATTTCAACGATGGAATATACCGTGCAATTTCAATCATAATCGTTTGTCTAAACGCTTTTTTCACTGTGATAAAATGATACATTCTCCAAAGCGGATTAATCTTCGATTGACTGCCCGCTACTTTTTTATAACGTCTCATTTAATCTCCTCTTATTTCGGCCATGCCAAGTTTCTGGCATCTTTAAATTTAGGTGGTTGTTTCTTCATTCGACGATAGATAATCATAACGACACTAATAATAATCAAGATAACAGACATCACCTGTGCCACTCTGATATTGCTTGTCAACATTAAACTATCTGTACGCATACCTTCGACAAAGAATCTGCCGATTGAATACCAAATCAAGTATAAGAAGAATGTTTCACCAATTCTTAAGTGCTTACGTAAAAATAGTAATAACGCAAAGCCAAGCACATCCCAAACTGATTCATATAAGAAAGTCGGTTGATAGTACTGGCCATCAATATACATATTATCAATAATAAATCTTGGAATATGAAGGTTCTCCAGGAAACTTTGAGACACAGGTCCCCCATGTGCTTCATGGTTCATAAAGTTCCCCCAACGTCCAATACCTTGCGCTAAGATAATACTTGGTGCGACAATATCTCCAATTTGCCAAGGGTTATGATTGTTCATTTTACACACAATAATGCCTGTGATAAATCCACCAATCAAACCACCATGAATGGCGATGCCGCCATGCCATATCATCGGTATCTCTGAAGGATTTGCGGCGTAGTATGGCCATTGGAAAATCACGAAATAAATCCGTGCTGCCACAAAGCCGAAAATAGCACTCCAAAAGATAATATCAATCAATGCATCTTGATGATAGCCTACTTTCTTTGCGGTCGCCTGCGCAATAAAATAACCTAATAAGATCCCGAAGGCAATAATAATCCCATACCATCGCACATCAATCGGGCCTAAGCTGAAGGCCACCGGATCAATATAACCTAAGTTAAACAACATCTAGCTTACTCCTCTTTGTGTTCATTTTTTCTAAGTATTTCGGCATTTAAACGTTCGTTAAATTCTTCAGCTGTATTGATGCCCATAATGTTCAAGCGATAATTCATCGCCGCAACTTCAATAATAACTGCCACATTTCTGCCCGGTCTTACCGGAATTGTTTTCTTTGTGATTTCAGTATCTAAAATACGTAAGGTTTCTTCATTCAAACCTACACGGTCGTATAGCTTATCTTTATCCCAGTTTTCCAAATTGATATTCAAACCGATTTTCTTCTCTGTCAAAATCGAACCTGCACCAAATAACGTCATTACGTTAATAATCCCAAGTCCTCTGATTTCTAATAAATGTTCGATTAATTTCGGCGGTTTACCAATCAATTCATCTTTCGTGATTTCACGAATCTCCACATTATCATCCGCAACAAGACGGTGTCCACGTTTTACTAACTCTAACGCTGTTTCACTTTTACCGATACCAGAATCACCAGTAATTAAAACACCTACACCATATACGTCTACTAATACACCATGTAAAGATGTTGTTTTCGCAAGTTCATGTTCAAGATATGTAGTTAATCGGCTCATTAAACTTGTTGTCGCATCTTTAGATGTGAGTAATGGTACACTGAGCTCTTGTGCCGCATTGACTAATTCTTCTGGCGGCTCAATATCACGTGTAACGATAATTGCCGGTGTATCAGGACGGCATAACTTACGTAATCTGCCTTGTCGTTCTTTATCTGGTAATAAATTATAAAATGATAATTCAGTTGTCCCTAATAATTGAATACGGTCAGACGCATAATGCGAAAAGTACCCCGCCATTTCCAAACCTGGGCGTGAAATATCTGTATTATGAATCGGACGATCCAATCCTTCTTCTCCGGCTACTAAATTTAACTTGAATCTGTTTACTATAGCTCTAGCACTTAACATATTTTCACCTCAATCAATATTCTTCGTTATATGCTCATCTCTATTATATCAAAAAAGAATGCAGAAACGTTATTGGTTTTATCTCTATTCATCTTATCATTTCTTATATGTGTTCAAAAATCAAACTTTTTTCTTTGAAGTCATAAAAAAGACATTCCACTGCTTTAAGTGAAATGTCTTAATCTGGTTATTGACTTGTTTGTGCTGCATCACGTTCTAATACTGTTTTCAAATATTTGCCTGTATAAGAATCTGGAGATGCGGCGATTTCTTCAGGTGTACCTGTCGCAACGATTGTTCCTCCGCCATCGCCGCCTTCAGGACCTAAATCAATCAAGTAATCTGCTGTTTTTATGACATCCAAGTTATGCTCAATTATCACAACAGTATCTCCGTTATCTACAATACGATTCAATACTTTTAATAAACGACGAATGTCATCCACATGCAGACCTGTTGTTGGTTCATCTAAGATATAGATAGAACGGCCTGTTGAACGTTTATGCAGTTCTGATGCGAGTTTCACACGCTGAGCTTCCCCGCCTGACAATGTCGTCGCAGGTTGGCCGAGCTTCACGTAACCTAAACCAACATCGACTAATGTTTGTAGCTTACGTTTGATTTTAGGGATATTTTCAAAGAAATGTGTCACATCTTCAGCGGTCATTTCTAATACTTCAGAGATATTTTTACCTTTATAAGTCACTTCTAACGTTTCACGGTTATAGCGTTTACCGCCACATACTTCACAAGGTACATACACATCTGGTAAGAAATGCATTTCAATTTTGATAATCCCGTCACCTTTACATGCTTCACAACGTCCACCTTTAACGTTAAAGCTGAAACGTCCTTTTTGATACCCTCTGATTTTCGCTTCGTTTGTTGATGCGAAAACATCACGAATATCATCAAAAACGCCTGTGTAAGTTGCTGGGTTTGAACGTGGTGTACGTCCAATTGGGGATTGGTCAATATCAATCACTTTATCAAGTTGATCGATACCTTCAATTTTATCCACTTTACCTGGTCTGATTTTCGAACGGTTTAATTTTTGTGCCAATGTTTTATACAGTACTTCGTTCACTAATGAACTTTTACCTGACCCAGAAACACCTGTAACAACAGTCATTGTAGAAAGCGGGAAGTCTACATCTACGTCTTTTAAATTGTTACTGCTGGCACCGCGTACTTTTAGTTTACGGTCTGTCACAGGTCTGCGGTGTTCTGGGACTTCAATACGTTTCTTACCGCTCAGATACTGACCTGTTAATGATTTAGAATTACGCATGACTTGTTTAGGTGTACCTGCTGCGACAATTTCACCACCGTAATCGCCTGCACCAGGACCTACGTCTACAAGATAATCCGCTTCTCTCATCGTATCATCATCATGTTCAACCACAATCAGCGTATTACCTAGATCACGCATTTCTTTCAATGTGTTGATTAAACGGTCATTATCTCTTTGGTGTAAACCAATAGAAGGCTCATCTAACACATATAATACACCCGTTAAACGTGAACCGATTTGTGTGGCTAAACGAATACGTTGCGCTTCACCACCAGATAATGTACCTGATGAACGATTTAACGTTAAATAATCTAAACCAACGTTATTTAAGAAATACAATCTTGAGATAATTTCTTTCAATATTAAATCTGCAATCTTACGGTCTTGTTCAGATAAATCGATATTTTCGAAGAAATGCAATGCTTCTTTAATGGAATACTCTACAACTTCTCCGATATTCAAACCTGAAACATACACAGATAATGCTTCTTGGCTTAAACGTTTACCATGACATGTTTCACAAGGTAATTCCGTCATATATTTCTGCATCATTTCACGAACATATTCTGATGGAGATTCATGATAACGACGTTCAATGTTCGGCACAACGCCTTCAAACTCCATCGTTCTTGTGCGTGATGCACCATTACGTTGTTCGAAAGTAAAAGTAATCTCTTTACCTTTTGAACCGTATAAAATAATGTCTTTTTGACGGTCAGTTAATTTTTTAAACGGTCTGTCCATATCAATTTTATACACTTCTGCGACACGTTTTAATAATGTCGGATAGAAGTCAGAACTTTTTGGTTCCCAAGGTACAATCGCACCTTCACGTAACGATACATTCGGATCTGGAATAACCAAATCTACGTCTACTTTTAATTTTTGTCCTAAACCATCACAAGTTGGACATGCACCGAATGGGCTGTTGAAACTGAACATACGCGGTTCTAACTCACCAATGCTGAATCCGCAAATCGGACAAGCATGATTTTCAGAGAATTTTAAAGGTTCTCCGCCAATCACATCGACTGTTAAGTTCCCTTCTGCCAGTTCTAACGCTGTTTCAATAGAGTCAGCCAGACGTGATTCAATACCTTCTTTCACCACAAGACGGTCAACAACAACTTCAATCGTATGATTTTTATTCTTATCTAGTTCTGGCACATCATTGATATCATGAATGTCACCATCTACTCTGACACGTACATAACCTTTTTTACTGATATCTTGAAGCAGTTTTTCATGTGAACCTTTACGGTGATTCACAATTGGTGCCATCAACTGAATTTTAGTACGTTCTTCTAACTCTAAAATACGGTCAGCCATTTGTTGTACTGTTTGTGATTCAATTTCAATACCATGATGTGGACAAAATGCTTTTCCGACACGTGCATATAATAAACGAATATAATCATAAATTTCTGTTACCGTCGCAACCGTAGATCTCGGGTTTTTACTTGTCGTTTTTTGGTCAATCGAAATTGCCGGAGATAACCCTTCAATCGTATCAACATCCGGCTTATCCATTTGTCCTAAGAATTGACGTGCGTAAGCACTTAATGATTCTACATAACGACGTTGACCTTCTGCATAAATCGTGTCGAAAGCCAAAGATGACTTACCTGAACCTGATAGTCCAGTCATCACAATCAATTTATTTTTAGGTAATTCCACATTGACACTTTTTAAATTATTTTCACGTGCACCTTTGACCACAATAGATGTATCTTTCTTACTCACACATGTCACCTCACCCTTCTGCTTTCAGTTCAAACAACATGTCTCTTAGCTCTGTTGCTCGCTCAAAGTCTAAGTCTTTCGCTGCTTGTTTCATTTCTTTTTCTATATTTTCAATTGTTTTTTCACGTTCTTTTTTCGTTAATTTCTTAGGTACGACTTTTTGTTCTTTTTCATTTTCTTCATCTGTTTCCACTGTCGCACTAATAACGTCATGGATTTTCTTACGAATTGTTTTCGGTGTAATACCATGTTCTTCGTTGTATGCTTGTTGAATTTTACGACGACGCTCTGTTTCATCAATCGCATACTGCATAGAATCTGTAATCTTATCCGCATACATGATTACTTCACCATGCTCATTACGCGCAGCACGGCCGATGGTTTGAATTAATGAACGGTTAGAACGTAAGAAACCTTCTTTATCCGCATCTAAAATTACAACTAAAGAAACTTCTGGGATATCAATACCTTCTCTTAGTAAGTTAATACCGACAACCGCATCATACGTACCCATACGTAAGTCACGAATGATTTCAATTCGTTCTAATGTTTTTATTTCTGAATGCAGGTAATTGACTTTAATTCCCGCTTCTTTCATATAAGTCGTTAAATCTTCACTCATCTTTTTCGTTAACGTTGTAATGAGTACACGTTCATTTTTATCAATTCTATCTTGAATTTCACTTAATAAATCATCAATTTGATTCTTCGTCGGACGGACATCTATTTTAGGGTCTAATAAGCCCGTTGGTCGAATAATTTGCTCAACAACTTCATCTGAATGTTCTAGCTCATAAGGCCCTGGTGTCGCAGTCACATAAACTAATTGATGTGCTTTTTTCTCAAACTCTTCGAATGTTAATGGACGGTTATCCAAAGCACTCGGAAGTCTGAAACCATGGTCAACTAAAACTTGTTTACGTGCCTTATCTCCGTTATACATCCCTCTGACTTGTGGTAATGTAACGTGAGATTCATCAATCATAATTAACCAGTCATCACCAAAATAATCTAATAACGTATACGGTGTTGAACCATAATCTCTTAAACTCAAGTGGACTGAATAGTTTTCAATTCCTGAACAAAAGCCCATCTCTCTCATCATTTCAAGGTCATAGTTCGTACGTTGTTCTAAGCGTTGCGCTTCTAATAATTTATTATTCTCTCTTAAATACTTTAAGCGATCTGCTAATTCTTTTTCGATACGTTGAATCGCTAATTCCAATTTTTCATCTCTAGTTACGAAGTGGGATGCCGGGAAGATAGAGAAGTGTTCTCTTTCACGTAATACTTCACCTGTTAAATAGTTTACTTCGCTGATACGATCAATTTCATCCCCGAAGAATTCTACACGGATACACATTTCATCTCGAGACGCCGGGAAGACTTCTACTACATCACCGCGAACTCTGAATGTCCCGCGTTTAAAGTCGATGTCGTTTCTTGAATATTGAATATCTACTAATGCACGTAGAAATTGACTGCGATCCATTTCCATTCCTTGACGGACGTTAACTACTAAACTGCTATATTCAGAAGGATCCCCTAAACCGAAGATACTGCTGACACTGGCAACGACAATGACATCGTCACGCTCAAAGAGTGAGCTTGTTGCTGAGTGACGTAATTGGTCAATTTCATCATTGATTGTCGCATCTTTTTCGATAAATGTGTCAGTAGATGGCACATAAGCTTCTGGTTGATAATAATCATAGAAGCTGACAAAGTACTCTACTCTATTTTCCGGGAAAAATTCTTTGAACTCATTATATAATTGACCAGCTAAGGTCTTGTTATGGGCTAACACTAATGTCGGTTTGCCCGCTTGTTGAATGACATTACTCATCGTAAAGGTCTTACCTGTACCTGTTGCTCCGAGTAACGTTTGGTGACGTTTACCTTCTTTAATACCCTTTGAAATTTTTTCGATAGCGGCTGGTTGGTCACCTTGCGGGGTAAACTCAGAAACAATTTTAAATGGATGATGTTCCATAAAATTCGGTATCCTCCTTTATTGACACTTCTATAGAAAAATATGAGTTTTAAAATATAAATAGGTTGAGACACTTGTCGTCTGTCCCAACCATATACTTCATGTTGAGATTGCAATTAAGCTGGTTAATTCGCAACTTCTCAAAATCTCATTTCATCGTTCTATTTAGTCTTTCTATACTCTCAATTACTCTATTTCAAACTTTTTACATCACTATATATTGTAACAGATTCTGTCAAAAAGATACAAACATCTGTTCGTAAAACTACTCTTTTTCCCCAAACAAAAAGCACTTGTCTTTTTTAGACAAGCACCTGTTTCATTTCTATTCAACGATCATCTTCATGCTGTTTATGAAGACGCAATTGATCTACAATCACAAAACCAGCCAGCAGAGATACAACATCTATAAAAATAATCCATTCACTATGAAAGAATCCTTTATATATAGAACCGCCGATCAGCATTAATGTCACAATTGCGCCGACCCATTTATTTTTCGTTACTACACTAAATAGTACAACAAGTATACATGGGAAAAATGAGGCACAAAGATACCAAATGAGAAGCATAAGCGGTCACCCGTCTCTTTTATTTAAAATCGACATTGTTAATTCTCGTAACTCTGAACGTGGAATGAAGTTTTCCGTTAACATTTCAGGGATGACGTTCTCGATAAAATCTTGAACGGACACTAAGTGATCAAACTGCATAATGGTTTCTAAAGACATTTCATAAATTTCAAAGAAAAGTGAGTCTGGATTACGCTTTTGAATTTCACCAAATGTTTCATATAACAAGTCGATTTTATCAGCTACTGCCAAAATTTGACCTTCTAAAGAATCATCTTTGCCTTCTTGCAGACGTTCTCTGTAAACATCTTGATATTCTTCTGGAAATTCTTCTCTAATAAAATTATCTACCATCTCTTCTTCCACTTGCGAGAACAATTTCTTCAAATCACGGCTGGCATATTTCACAGGTGTTTTAATATCCCCTGTAAATACTTCCGCAAAGTCATGATTCAAAGCTTTTTCATATAAACTTTTCCAATCAATTTCATTGCCATGATGTTCTTCTACTGTGGCTAAGTATTGCGCTATTTTCGTTACTTTAAATGAATGTGCTGCTACATTATGCTCAAAATACTTGAATTTACCAGGCAAGCGTATCAGCTTTTCTAAATCAGATAATCTTTTAAAATATTGATGTACACCCACGTTGAGCTCACCCCTTATCTATTTAATCAAATATTATACCCGCATACACGAATATATATCAAGCACTTTATCACGATTACTTTCAATTTTATTAAAACATTTTTCTTTTACTAGCGGAAATATAACGAATAAAGAGTTTATATTTATGAACTTTATAATAATGTATGTGGTTTTCCTTCACACAATGTCTGAAGTTGCTTTAACTTTACCATTTTTCTTTCTGTAATTTAAAGCATTTATTTCCGATTTACTTAACCTTTACATTTAACTTGTACCAATAAAAAAAGCACCATCCTCTTAATAGAGAACAGTGCGAATCATTTTTTAATTAGTGAATGAAGTTATAACCGCTTGCTTGACCAGCTGAAATCGTACGTGAAGTTACGACACCTGGACCATAGCCGTAGTTCATTTCAGATACACGAACTGAACCGTCGCTGTTAACACCTTCAACATATGCTACGTGACCGTAAGCACCTGCAGAAGATTGCATGATTGAACCTGCTGCTGGAATATTGTTTACTGTGTGTCCCGCTGCTGCCGCTGCGTTTGCCCAGTTATTTGCGTTACCCCAAGTTGAACCTACTTTACCGCCTGCGCGATCGAATGCGTATGAAGTACATTGACCTGCAGTGTAAAGGTTTGCACCTGAATAATAAGATGGTGCACTTGTTTGATATGAAGGTGCACTATAAGAAGTTGTTGGTGCACTATATGATTGTGAATAGTTATAAGATGGTGCTTCATAACTAGTGTAGCTTGTGTTATAAGCTGCATCAGCAGTATAGTTTACAGGAGCTGATGTTGTGTGTGCTGGTGCATCATAGTTTGCTGTTGCTTGACCAGATTTTTGTTCTGTTTGTGGTACAGCTTTACCAGTATGTAACGCTTCTAAATGCGCTGCACCTTTGTCAGAAACTGCTAAAATATCGCCAGGTAAAATGATGTGTGTCACGCCTGGGTTTAATTTGTATAATTGATCTAAAGAGATTTTATGTGCTGCTGCGATTGATTTTAAAGTGTCTCCTGCTTTAACTTCTACAACGTCTGTGTCAGGTAATACTAAAGCAGTGTCTTTTTTAACTTCGTCTTGGCTTAATTTATTAAGTGATTTAATTTCATCAGTAGTAGTGGCAAACAAAGCTGCAACTTCGCTTAACTTAGCATCTTCTTTAACTACATGCGTTTGTTCTGCAGATGCAACACCATTCAATGCTGTTAATAGAGTTAATGATGATGCTGATAGTAATAAAGCTTTCTTCATTTATTATTTCATCCTTTGCTGTCATTTTTTAATCATTAATTGATAAATCCAATATAGCACAACCCTTCCGCTCTAGGTGGAATGTTATAGAGTTGTAATATAAACGTTATACTATCGTTTAATCTCTAAATCAAAGAAACTTTCTGTCAATTAAACTAAATCATTGGCACTAGTACGCTTATTAACCTTTTTAATAGGATTCTTTGTAACATGACAGTAATATTAACTCATGCATTTAACATCTAAATTTACTTTTATCAATAATATTTTTTGTTTGATAAAAAATAAAAGACCAAAGTATATTATACTCTGGTCTTGATTTGTGACATTACGCGTCACGGTTATCCATTTGTGTACGTAAGTACGCTTCAATGAATGGTCCTATTTCTCCATCCATTACTGCGTTAACGTTACCTGTTTCTTCATTCGTACGGTGATCTTTCACCATTGAATATGGATGGAAAACATAAGAACGAATCTGACTGCCCCAGCCGATGTCTTTTTGTTCGCCTCGAATTTCAGCCATTTCTTTTTCTTGTTCTTCTAATTTCAATTGATACAATTTAGATTTCAACATTTTCATAGCCGCTTCACGGTTCTTAATTTGTGAACGTTCATTTTGGTTATTTACCACAATACCTGTTGGATGGTGGGTAATACGGATGGCAGACTCTGTTTTGTTGATGTGCTGACCACCGGCACCTGATGCTCTGAACGTATCGACTGTAATATCATCCGGGTTAATATCGATTTCGATTTCATTATTATTGAATTCAGGGATGACATCACAAGAGACGAATGATGTATGACGTCTGCCTGATGAGTCGAACGGTGAAATACGTACTAAACGATGCACACCTTTTTCAGCTTTTAAATAGCCATACGCATTATGACCTTTGATTAACAATGTCACACTTTTAACGCCCGCTTCATCACCAGGTAAATAATCTGCTACTTCTACTTTAAAGTTTTTATCTTCAGCATAGCGTTGATACATACGAAGCAACATGCTCGCCCAGTCTTGTGATTCTGTACCGCCGGCACCTGGATGCAATTCTAAGATTGCATTGTTATCATCATAAGGTCCATTTAATAATAACTGTAATTCAAATTCGTCTAATTTACTTTTAAAGTTTACAGTTTCTTCTTCTAAGTCTGCTTTTAAATCTTCATCATATTCTTCTTGCAGTAATTCGTGCGTCGCGTTCATATCTTCGATTTCTGCTTCTAAATCACGATAGCCTTGCACTACTGACTTTAACGCATTATTTTTATCGATAATTTCTTGCGCTTTATTTTGATCATCCCAGAATGTCGGTTCTGTCATCATTTCTTCATATTCTTGGATGTTTGTCTCTTTTTCTTCTAAGTCAAAGAGACCCCCTAAATTGTTCTAATTTTTCACTATAGTTCGCGATATTACGCTTAATTTCAGATAGTTCCATCTTTTTTCTCTCCTGTACATTGATTGATTAGTTTGTTCTATACTTTTCCTATTTTAGCATAACTTAGAGATATGCTTGTATGAAAAAAGAACCGACTGCCTGTAAGGAAGAACAAATTTTCTTCCTTACAATACGCAATGGTTCTTAGAAATGCATACTATTTGCCGCAGCAGTTTTTGTATTTCTTGCCGCTTCCGCATGGGCAGGGATCGTTACGGCCGACTTGGTCGCCTTTCACAATCGGTTTCGCTTTGACTTTCTCTTTACCGTCTTCAGCTGAGACATGCTGCCCTTTATACTCCTTTGCTTTATCACGTTCCACATCATCTTCTACTGTGATGACAGACTTAAGGATATATTTGCTGACATCTTCTTCGATATTCATCATCATATTATCGAAAAGTTGATGTCCTTCATTTTGATAATCACGAAGTGGGTTTTGTTGTCCGTATGAGCGTAAATGAATACCTTGACGTAATTGGTCCATCGTATCGATATGGTCTGTCCAACGACTATCGATAGAACGTAATAAAATCATACGTTCGAATTCATTAAATTGCTCAGGAATATTAGCTTTTTGTTTTTCATAAGCAGCTTCAACTTTTTCCCATACTGTATCAAAGATATCTTCTCTATCTTTACCTTTGATTTCAGAGATATCTAATTCACCTTCATGTAAGAAGACATCTTCTACATAATTAATGAACGGTTCGTAATCTACTTCATCTAAGTCATCATTTACATAATAACCGATGGCGCGATCTAGTGTTGAACGCATCATTGTTTTTACAAGATCAGAACTTTCTTCATTATCGATAATGCTGTTACGTTCACCGTAAATAATTTCACGTTGCTTACGTAATACTTCGTCATATTCAAGGATACGTTTACGCGCATCGAAGTTATTACCTTCTACACGTTTTTGTGCAGACTCTACAGCACGAGAAACCATTTTAGATTCAATCGGTGTAGAATCATCCATACCTAAACGGCCCATCATATTTTGAAGACGTTCTGAACCGAAACGTACCATTAATTCGTCTTGAAGTGATAAGTAGAAACGACTTTCACCTCTGTCACCTTGACGACCAGAACGACCACGTAATTGGTCATCGATACGACGTGATTCATGACGTTCTGTACCGATAACTGCTAAACCGCCCAGTTCTTCGACACCTTCGCCAAGTTTGATATCTGTACCACGACCGGCCATGTTTGTCGCAATCGTTACAGCACCTTTTTGACCTGCAGTAGAAACGATTTCTGCTTCACGCTCATGGTTTTTCGCGTTTAAGACGTCATGACGTACGCCGCGTTTTTTCAATAACTTAGAAATATATTCACTGGTTTCAACCGCTACTGTACCTAAAAGAATCGGTTGACCTTTTTTATGTTTTTCTACAACATCTTCAACCACCGCGTCGAATTTACCTTTTTGACTAATATAAATTAAATCAGGTTTATCGATACGTTGTACAGGACGGTTCGTCGGAATTTGCGTAACTGTCATGTTATAGATATTACGGAACTCTTCTTCCTCAGTTTTCGCTGTACCTGTCATACCAGATAATTTGTTGTACATACGGAAGAAGTTTTGGAACGTAATCGATGCCATTGTCTTAGATTCATTTTGGATTTGCACGCCTTCTTTTGCTTCAATCGCTTGGTGCAACCCTTCTGAGAAACGACGACCTGGCATTGTACGACCTGTAAATTGGTCAACGATTAATACTTCACCATCTGTCACCATGTAGTCGACATCACGTTGTAGTGTATAGTTGGCACGTAATGCTGTATTGATATGTGTAATAATATCTACGTTGTTTAAATCATATAAGTTATCCAGTTTAAACATACGTTCAGCTTTATCTGCACCTTGATCTGTTAATTGAACAGATTTTGTTTTCTCATCATAGTTATAATCATCTTCAGCTTTCAACATTTTCGCGAATACGTTCGCTTGTGTGTAAAGTGATGTTGATTTTTCTGCTTCACCAGAAATAATTAAAGGTGTACGTGCTTCGTCGATTAAGATAGAGTCGACCTCATCAATGATGGCGAAGTGAAGCGGACGCATAACACGTTCTTCTGCATAATTCACCATGTTGTCACGTAAGTAATCGAAACCAAGTTCGTTGTTAGTACTGTACGTGATATCTTCATTATAGGCTTGGCGTTTCTCCTCTGTTGATAAACTGTTTAAGTTTAATCCTACAGATAAACCTAAGAAGTTATATAACTCAGCCATTTCTTCACTTTGTACACTTGCTAAATATTCGTTGACTGTAATAACGTGTACACCGCGACCTGCTAAAGCGTTCAAATACGTCGGCATTGTCGCTGTCAACGTTTTACCTTCACCGGTTCTCATTTCTGAAATGTCACCGTTATGAATCGCAATACCGCCCATGACTTGGACACGGTAAGGTGACATATTGAACACACGTTTAGCCCCTTCTCTTACTAAAGCAAAGGCTTCAGGAAGGATTTCGTCTAATATTTTATCTTGTTTAACTACATCTTCTTCAGCTTGAACTCGTTCTTTAAGTTCTTGTGTTTTATTTCTAATTTCTTCATCAGTAAGAATCGACATTTCCTCTTCTAATGCGAGTACTTTGTCTGCTTGCTTACCTAGGCGTTTAATTTCTCTCTTATTGCCGTCAACAATTTTTGATAAAAAACCCATTCTGTTCGCTCCTTTGGTATAAAAACTGTTTGGCTTACAACAATTCATCTTACCATTTATATCGTAAAAGTTACACTTATATACTCAATCTAATAGTTGATAACTCTTTATTTATAAGTATCAGTGTTTATGATTTTCTTCACTTAATCCAAAGTTTCTATTTGTGTTGTTGGTGCATTACACGTTTCAAACATATCCTCTATATTTTGACACGTTCAACTTACTGAAATCAATCAAATACAATCTTATTAATACAAACTTAATCTTTGAAATTAGTAGTCATTAAAAAAAGAGACTCGCAACCTCACAGCTGCGAGCCTCTCATGAGACATTAATTATTAATTTTCAACTGTTTCAATTAAACCGTATTTTCCATCTTTTCTGCGATAAACGATGCTTGTACCATCTGTATCACGGTCTGTAAAGATGAAGAAGTCATGACCTAATAAGTCCATTTGTAATACGGCTTCTTCAGAATCCATCGGTTTTAAGCTGAATTGTTTAGAACGAATGATTTCGATTTCATCATTGTTATCTTGATCAGCAGTTTCTGGTGTAGCTGCTGGGATTGATGGGAATGGTTCTTTCTCATTCTCTTTACGTTTTTTACGATTAACGCGTGTTTTGTACTTACGCACTTGACGTTCTAATTTGTTAGTGATTAAATCAATGCCCGCATATAAATCGTCGTTTCTTTCTTCTGCACGAAGTGTCACGTCTTTAAGCGGAATTGTCACTTCAATTTTAGTGCTTGAATTGGCGTAAGTTTTTACTTTAACATGTGCATCAACGTTCGGCACATTTGTAAAGTAACGTTCTAGTTTACCAACTTTGTCCTCAATGTAATTACGAATTGCGTCTGTAATAGTGAGGTTGTCTCCATGAATTTCAAATCTAATCATAGTGATCGACTCCTTTAACCTCTATATATGTTTTGATTGGTAATGCTCACCTTTATAATAACATGTTTCAACTATCTAGCAAAAGCAAATACATCTATTTTTCCAACTTTTCTGATAAATAAAGTTTCAATCGCATGATGGGCCGTTAGCCCTGTTGTATAAATATCATCTACGAGTAAAATGCGCTTATTTTGTAAATCTACATCTTGAAATGCAGGATTAATATAAAATGGATTGGGAGCTTTGGCACGCATCGCTTTATTCAAAGTGGATTGTTTCGGTCTAACGTCTGTTTGCAGTATCAGATGATACTTAACCCCTTTTTCAGCTAAAACCATTTCTACTGGATTAAATGTTCTTTGTTGATCCCTAACGATTGGTGAAGGAATTGGAATGATATAGTCATACTGTTGCTTCGGCAATCGAATAAGGTTTGCGATGACTTCACATAATGCCGTATCTCCAGCAATTTTATATTGATGAATCGTCTCGCGTACTTTCCCTGTATAACGGTAATCACAATAAAGTTGATGCATTAAGTTGAATTTGCGAGCTAAAAACTGACAATCTAAACAAGCTTCTTCACTTTCGTCTAACGGTTTTAAACAACGCGGACAGCGTTTCACTTTTTTCTAGACGACATGCTTCAAATGCCTGTCGACAATGTTCACACAGAATTTGAGGTGATTTATAAAAATTTGCGGCAGTTAAAGGTTCCGAAAATGGAGTTAAGCATAGTTTACATTTCGGCATCCAACCACCCCTTTTGTAACCCTAATTGATTCATTTGTTTAATTTGGCGTTTGGCTTGCACCATAGATAAGGTGACCCCATTATGCAAAACAACACTAAGCCGCTGGTATCTTGTATTTTACGTCCTGCAATTTGAACTAAAGCTGCAGTTTGGAAACTTTGGCTGTCGATGACAATGACATCTAAATGTGCCATCGTGAAACCCCGTTCTAAAATCGTGGTCGTGAAGATAATCGGATGTTTACCTGCTCTTAAAGCTTCTACTTTCTCAAAACGCAAGGCATCTTCACTATGAACTGCCACCAAGTCTTTGAAATATTTTTGATAGTGTGCCAAGGCTTGTTCCATCGCTTCAATTTGATTAAAGAAGACTAAAGTGACGCGTTGGTTTTCAAGTTGTTTTCGAAGAAGTTCAAGTAAATAGCGTTGCATGCGTTTCGGTTTGAATTTGAAGTAGTGGAATTTGGGGACGGGAAGCGGTTTACGATGATAACGCGCTGGTAAAGTAATGATATTCTCTTTTTTGAATTGTTTTAATAAACGTGAGGAAGGCGTAGCTGTCATATAAATATGACTATAAGCAGAAGCTGAAGCTTGAATGAGTGTCTGCATCAATAAAGGATCCATCGCAAGCGGAAATGCATCAACCTCATCAATATATATCACATCAAAGTGTTGTTTAAAGCGATATAATTGATGCACCGTCGCAATGACAAAATGGCCTTGATACGTCTGGCTTTGTCCTTGGTACAAGACGTCTATATGTTCACCTTTAAACGATTCGATAATACGCTTGCTGATTTCAATGACCACATCGACACGCGGTGATACAATCGCCACATTCATACCTTGTTGTCTGGCATGTTGAATTCCCGCAAACATCATTTCTGTTTTTCCTGCACCTGTTACCACATATAGTAATAAATTTTCCTGCTGTTGAATCGCTCGAATAATATGTGAGGAAGCATAGGCTTGTTGTTCAGACAGTTCAAAGTCCAAATGATATTCCCCTAAGCTTATTTGATGTGCAGTTTTGGTAATATATATTGGCTTAAAGCTATCCATACGACCGAGTGATAAACAACTTCGACAATAAGTTATTGGTTGATCGTGAATTTTTGAATGATACGTATAATACTCGTCTTGATGAGGTGTTCCACATTGCTGACAATACCATTTTCCTTTGTCATTTTGTATCACACCTGGTCCTTGATAGATAATCGTTTCATCAGTCAGATGTTTCGTACTTCTGACTAACTTTCCATAATGCTTAATTGTTGTCAGGATAATCCCTCCTAAATAAAAAAAGACAAATCAAGTCACTGTCTGAGACAGTGGACTTCATTTGCCCGAAAAATTGTATTTAATTTTATTATTGTTCTACATAGTCCTCTGGACGATTTTCTAAAGATGGAATACGTTTATTAGTGAAACCTAATGCGACACTGCCGACACCTAAATGCGATGCGATAACCGGACTGAAATCCGAATAGTTGATCACATAATGATCAGGGCAACGTTTTTTCAAATTCTCATAAAGTTTCAAGCCATCTTCTCTTGAATCACCATTAACGACATAGAGTGTAACCTCATCATAATCTTTCACTTTTTCTAACACACCGTCTTCAATGCGTTTGACAGCACGTTTTTTCGTACGCACTTTATCTAATGGTACAATCACGCCATCTTCGAATTTTAAGACAGGTTTCATTTTTAACAATGTACCGATAAACGCTTGTGCACCTGTAATACGGCCGCTCTTTTGTAAGTTCTTTAAGTCATCTACAACAACTTCTGCCCCTGTATGTTCACGCATCTCTAATAATTCATCGATGATTGTTTCTGGAGATGCACCTTCTCTTACGCGTTCAGCAGCATAAACCACATATCCGCCTAAAATCATACCTGATAATTTTGAATCGAATGTGTGCACGTTAATGTCTTCGACCATTTCGCCAGCTTGTGTTGCTGATTGGTATGTACCACTGATACCTGCTGATAAGAATAAACCGATAACATCTGTATATCCTTCATCTTTGAGTTTCTCATATTCTTCTACGACTTTACCAATAGCAGGCTGACTTGTTGTCGGAATTTGCGTTTCTGAACGCATACGCTGATATAATTCACTTGGTTGAATATCCTCTCTTTCAATAAAGGAATCTCCATTTTCAAATATCACACTTAATGGCACAACCGAAATATCATATTCATCTAATAAAGCTTGTGTTAATGATGTTGTAGAATCCGTCATTACAGCAATCTTCATGATTTTCCTCCTCAAATATACTCATTGTCAATCATACCCTATTTTATTAAAAAAGAAAATTGATTCTTCCATTTAGAAAAAATATCCGGAGCATGTATAATAGAAGCAAAGACAAGCAATTCTATTGTCATAGGAACTAGTTAAAGGATGTCATAAAATGGAGAATCATATTATTACGATTAAACAAGAATACGTGATTGAAAATGTGATTAACAAGTCACGTTTTATCGCTCATATTAAGCCAGTAGAAAGTGAAGATGAGGCAAAAACTTTTATTGATGAAGTTAAAAAAGAACATCGCGATGCCACACATAACTGTTCAGCGTATACCATCGGCGATAGTATGTTGATTCAAAAAGCAAATGACGATGGAGAACCAAGTGGTACAGCTGGCGTACCAATGTTAGAAATTCTAAAAAAACTTGAGACACATAATACTGCAGCTGTAGTGACACGTTACTTCGGCGGCATCAAACTTGGTACAGGCGGCTTAATCAGAGCGTACAGTGGCGCCGTTCGTGATGCGATCAAAGAAGGCGGACGTGTTGAATTACGTAATGCGATACCCACTACAGTTACAATCAGTTATGAACAGACAGGTAAATTCGAATACGAACTGCAATCAACAAACTTCATTTTAAGAGATACGATGTATACAGATAAAGTGAGTTACCGTATCGATGTATTAGAAGATGATTACGAAGACTTTATCAACTTTTTAAATCGAATTACTGCAGGTACATTCGAATTAGATGAAGAACAAGTAACGCGCCTGCCTTTCGATATTGAAACAAATTAGATATAAAAAACCGCTTGAATTTCACAAGACGAAACTCAAGCGGTTATTTTTATGTGATTTTACATATTATTCTTTGTCGTGTCTGCTGCCACGTTTCTCAAGCATACTCAGTAACGGACGATAATTGTCATCAATTAATCCTGTAAATTCTACAATCAATTCAATCGTGACTAGAATTAGGATCAACATCATCACAACGCCCCATGGTTGTGATAAGTATAAAATAACACTTGAGATACTGAACATAATCGCAATCGAATAAATTAAAAACACGGTTTGACGGTGTGTATAACCAAGTTTTAATAACTTGTGATGTAAATGCGATTTATCCGGCTGCATAATACGTTGTCCCTTTTTCGCTCTTCTGATCATCGCAAATAATGTATCGATAAACGGTACGGCTAAAATCACCATCGGGAACAGTAACGAGAAGAAAGTAATATTCTTGAACCCGAGTAAAGAAACAAAGCTGATAATAAAGCCGAGTTGTAGTGAGCCGCTGTCTCCTAAGAAAATCTTTGCGGGATGTGAATTATAAAATAAAAAGCCGAGCAACGAACCAATCATGACTGAACAAATCATCATGATAAAAATATCCGCTTGTAATATCGCAATAAAGCCAATCGTCATAAATGCGATAGTTGAAACCCCTGCGGCTAAACCATCTAGCCCATCGATTAAGTTAATCGCATTGGTAATCGCAATAATCCAAAAAACAGTAATCGGAATACTTAAAATACCGAACTGAATCGTGCCTGGAACGAACGGCAATTGAATGAAGTCAATTGTGACACCGTGATACACTACCACTAGTGCAGCTAAAATCTGGCCTGCAAGTTTGTACAACGGTTTTAAGTCATGCACATCATCAATCAAACCGACAAAATACATAATCATCGTTCCAAGAATTAAAGGAATAATCTCACGTTCAATAGGATGACCAATCCAAATTCCTAAAATAAACGCAAAGAGTATCACCGTTCCCCCTAGTACAGAAACAGGTTTCGTGTGCACTTTTCGATAATTCGGCTTATCCATAATATCCAGCTTTTTGGATATTTTAATCACAATCGGCGTCAAAATCACACTTACCGCCATGGTAACTAATATCAGTAAAAGTGTTATCATTTTATATCCATTGCCAAAATACTGTTCAATCTATGTCATACTTAAAGAGAACACGCTGTTATCTGCCTTTTGACAAGGGAACCTCCCTTCAATACTCATATGTATACAATATCAATAATCTATTTTAACACGAATTATTGATTATTGTAGTAGATTATAATAACAGTTATCAATGTTTCAGATGACAAAATGTATATTTTCACTTACAATAACTAAGTGGTTATACAAAGGAGCAGATCAATTATGATTGAAGCTATCATTTACAATACTTCGGTGACTGTTGCAGGTATCTATCTCTTTCATAGACTGCAATATTCAGAAACGAAACAAATGAAGTTTTCACAAACTTATGTCACGATTCTTATGACTGTCGTCGCACTTTTACTTGCGGCCTATCCGATACCAGTTCATAATTATTTACTTTATTTAACATTTGTGCCGCTCTTATTCTTAGGACGTTATACAAACGTCTTCTTTACTATGGTGGCTGCAGCTATTATTTTTGTCGTAGATGTTTTCGTTTACGGCGATCCTTTGGCATATAATATTGCTTTATTAATTATCGCCTTAGCTGTAAGCATCATCGGACCCTTTATCAAACAAAATGATATTGTGTCTCTTCAAATCTTGAACGTCGTAAGTTTAGTTATCTTAAGTGTCGTTTCAATGATTACGCACTTCTATACATTACAAGAAATTATATACTTAATTCCGATATCATTTATCGTTACTATCGCATCTTCCATTATCTTTGTAGATATTTGGCGTTTCTTTACACTTGTCCAACGATATGAAAACGAAGAACGTTATGATTATTTAACTGGACTTGGCAATGTAAAAGAATTTGATCGTCATTTAAATAAAATGACAGACAAAGCAGATGATAAAAATACAAGTTTAGGTTTACTTTTAATTGATATCGACGGCTTCAAAGATGTAAACGATGCCTTTACGCACCGTTCAGGAGATGCAGTCTTAAAACAAATCTCACAACTATTAATCAACTATGTGCCACCGAACATGAAAATATTCAGAAACGGCGGCGAAGAATTCTCAGTAGTACTGCTTGGTTATTCACTTGACCAAAGTGTAAAACTGGCTGAAAGTATTCGTGCAGGCGTGGAACAATCAACATTCCACTTGCCGAATAAAGAAGTCATCAAACTCTCTGTATCTATCGGTATCGGTTATTTAACCGCAGACGATTACAAATCACAACGTAAAGTCTTTAAAGATGCAGATGATATGTTGCATATGGCTAAAAATGAAGGGCGTAACCAAGTGATGTTTAACCCAATTGTTAAATAAACCATTTGTTTCAAAAAATGACATATTGAGACAAGAATCTATTACGGTTCTTGTCTCTTTTTTTCATTTCTATTGCAATCATCGATGTTCTATTGCAACTTTTTACTGTTCCCTGTAAACTTTCAAGTGTCAACAAAATCAAACGAGAAGGAGCGCAAAAAGGTGCCTGAAGAAGCAATTACCATAATAGATGAGAACAAAGTGATAGACGTTGTACTCACTGCAGGAAAGATATTACTTGAAAGCGGCGCAGAAACATATCGTGTTGAAGATACGATGTCTCGCATCGCTTATAGTTTTGGTTTAGATAATACCAACAGTTTCGTGTCGAATACTGCGATTATATTCTCATTAAACGACCGAACGAACACACGATTGATTCGTGTGCGTGATAGAACAACGGACTTAGAAAAAATTGCCCTAGCCAATAATATTTCACGTAAAATCGCTAAAAATGAACTAACGATTGATGAAGCAAAATCAGAATTGATTCATTTAGAACACGCTTCACTGCAATATTCATATTTAACTAAATTTTTAGCCGCTTCTATTGCCTGTGGATTTTTCTTATTTATGTTTGGAGGCGTTGCACAAGATTCCATTTTTGCCATTTTGGCGGGTGCAGGTGCTTTCTTAACATTCGATTTCGTTCAACGTTTTATTCAAATCAAATTCTTTTCTGAGTTTATCAGTGCCATTGTTGTCATTAGTGTCGCCGCCATCAGTCATAAACTCGGACTATCCATCAACCAAGATATTATTACCATTTCAGGGGTCATGGTCTTAGTACCAGGTATTTTAATCACTAATGCAATCAGAGATTTAATGGCCGGTGAATTGCTTGCTGGGATGTCACGCGGTATGGAAGCTGCATTGACTGCCTTTGCGATTGGTGCCGGTGTTGCGATTATTTTACTCTTCTTTTAAGAAAGGCGTGTTACAGAATTGATCTTACATTATTTATTTCACTTTGTTATCAGCTTTTGTTCTACATTGCTATTTTCAATCCTATTCAACGCGCCACGTAAACAATTGCCGGCATGCGGTTATGTAGGCGCAATGGGATGGACCATCTACATCATTTCGATGGATTTGAACTCAGGTAAAGTAGCTGCTTCTTTCCTAGGCAGCTTTATCTTAGCAATTATGAGTCATGCGATGGCAAAACGTTATTTCCAACCTGTCATTATCTTTATTGTGCCAGGTATCATTCCCCTTGTACCTGGGGGCGCTGCGTATGAAGCCACACGTTTCCTAGTCACAAATCAATATACCCATGCAGTCAACACTTTTTTAGAGGTTACCTTGATTTCAGGTGCCATTGCTTTTGGTATATTATGTGCAGAAATCAGTTACCATATTTATAATCGTATTAGAATCAACTATGGTAAAATGAAAGGTAAATCCTATAGGAAACAATTTAACATGAATAATAGAGGTTAAGGGGTGCATATCAAGTGAAAGAACAATTAATCGACAGACTGAAACGTTATGCGGAGATTGATACACAATCTAATCCAGACTCAGAAGCAACACCATCAACTGAGAAACAATGGGATTTGTTAAATGTGTTAAAGCAAGAATTAGAAAATCTTGGTTTAGAAACAGACTTAGATGATAATGGCTATTTATTTGCGACATTAGAAAGCAATATCGCAAAAGAAGTACCGACTGTAAGCTTTTTAGCACACGTTGATACTTCACCAGACTTTAATGCGACAAATGTTAAGCCGCAAATTATTGAAAACTACGACGGCAAGCCAATTCAACTCGGCGATACGGACCGCGAATTAAACCAAACTGTCTTCCCTGCTTTAAAATCAGTAGAAGGCCACACTTTAATGATTACAGACGGTACATCATTACTTGGCGCAGACGATAAAGCGGGTGTTGCTGAAATTATGACTGCTTTAAACTATTTAGTTGAACATCCAGAAGTGAAACACGGACGTATCCGTGTCGCATTTACGCCAGATGAAGAAATCGGACGCGGGCCTCATAAATTCGATGTAGCTCGTTTCGGGGCTGACTTTGCCTATACAATGGACGGCAGTCAATATGGCGAATTACAATTTGAAAGCTTTAACGCAGCTGAAGCAACGATTACTTGTCATGGTGTCAATGTACATCCAGGTTCTGCGAAAGATGTCATGGTTAATGCGATTAAATTAGGCGAACGCTTCGATAGTCAATTACCACAAGATGAAGTGCCAGAAGAAACAGAAGGCTATGAAGGTTTCTTCCACTTGATGAACTTCAATGGTACAACTGAAAAAGCTCAACTGAAATATATCGTACGTGATCACGACCGCAATCGCTTTGAAGCACGTAAAGCATTGCTTGAAGATATTAAAAATGAAATTAACGCAGATTATTCAAATAATCCAGTTGAAGTAGAAGTCCATGACCAATACTTCAATATGGCTGAAAAAATCAATGAAGTACCTGAAGTCATCGAGATTCCAAAACGTGTCTTCAAACAATTAGGTATTGAACCTAATACTGAACCGATTCGCGGTGGTACAGACGGCTCACAACTATCATTTATGGGCTTACCGACACCAAACATCTTCACAGGTTGCGATAACTTCCATGGTCCATTCGAATACGCTTCTATCGATGTCATGGAAAAAGCAGTACAAGTGATTGTAGGTATCGCAGAAGAAGTAGGCAATACCGAAGCATAATACAACTTTAACGTTTCTAAAGAGACGTCACTATGTACGTATAAATATAAAAATGGCTGAACCTAAATTACAAAGGGTTCAGCCATTTTTGATTATTCATTTAAGATTATTAGTTGATTATGCTTTTGTTTGTGATTTTTGCGTATTGAATGTTGTTGTTAGGAGCTTTAAAGCTTGGACAGCGTAGAAGCGGATTTGTAAACCGGCTTCAAAACTTGTATAGCGCTTCGGCATTGTCATAAATAAGTTGAACATACCAGTAACACCTAACGCTTCATAACGATCGAATTTATCTGCTGTCGCATTAATCGCAATGCAAGGCTTATGATATTTTGTCGCAAGCTCTGCAATTCTTAATGATGTTGTTTCTAATAAATGATCTTGTTCATTGATACCTTCACCGAACATAATTAAATCTGCTTGTTCAATCAAGTTTTCTAAGTGCGTAATTTGATCCACTAAGCTATGACTTGTTAGAACTTCTGCGTTATAAAGTGCAGCTAAGACAGCCGCAATACCGCCACCTGCACCACCGCGTTCTACTGTACTTGTCACCGTACGTGTTTCATTTTTTAAGATTTCGCTGAAATACCAAACTAAATTATCAATTGTCGCAGCTTCTTCTCTAGAAATCTCTAACAATTTATAAACTTGCATGATTTCACTTTCTTTACCATACATCTTGCTGGCAAAGTCAGAGACGAGTTGGATACGCGTTTCTTTTAATCGTTGGTCAAGGCCTGAGAAATCTACACGACGAATGTATTTTAATACGCCTACGCCTTCTTTCGCATCGACAGGTTCACCTTCATCGTTGTAATATTTGGCACCTAACGCTTGCAGCATACCAGCACCGCCGTCAAAACTTGCGATATTACCGAGTGAAATCACTAAATGCTTGGCATCATTATCTAATGCTGCCGCAATCAATTCACCTAAACCATAGCTGGTACGCTCTGTCAGCGGTCGATCCCCTTGTAAGAATAAATCCGCTTCAATAATCGTCATGCCGCTCTCAGTCTTACCATAAACACCTTCAACTTGTTTCATATCTGCATCATGGACATTCACACGATATTTCGTGCCAGACTGCCATAAGAAGACAGAGTCCATCAATTCATGACGCCCATTGAACAGCGGCACTTGGACAATATCCGCTTCTTCAATTTGACTAGCGACCGCTTCTTCTACATATCGATTCGCCTCATAACTTGAAACGATTCCATTAAATTCATCCATTGCGACTAATACTCTCATTTTGTCACCTCAAATAAAGTTTCCCAATGTTTGTTCAATTCACTTAAATATTATACAGGGCTTATTTCAAAAAACCTACTGTAACGCCTAATGCTTGTTTTGCTTTAAATTAAAAAAACTCCAAGCTTTCAGATTGTGTTGGAAACATATACCCTTCATGTCCAACGTCTAAAAGCATGGAGTCCGCTTTTTACTTTACGTTATTAGTGCTTGTGTCCCCTGACAAGCAAGTTTACTCTTCAGCTTGTGCAAGTGAAGTCACATTAATGTCATCATGACTTGCATGCCATTTAACTTCACCATCAACAAAATAAAAAGCTTGTGGCGATTCATGCTTCACGCCAGTTTGTTCTGCAATATAATCAGATACATCTCTTTGTTCTTGCACAATTAAATAATACCCATCGATATCACGTTCATATAAGAATTTATTGAACTGATCGTAAGCATTTGCTGAAATTGGGCAAGTGTTACTGTGTTTCATAATAAATACATATTTGTTGTCGTTAATTACTTGTTTAAACTGGTCAATTGAAGTCAGCTTTGTAGCCATTCTATTCACCTCTAAAAATATTTATCACCTAAAGTGATAGTCCCATTCATTCCATTTCCTATTTCAATGTGTCTAATTATACACACTTTATATTTCAATGTTAACCAAAATACTAATATTTTTCTTGCTTTTTTCAATCATTCTGATGTACATCGTTCTTTAAGCCCTTGAAATCATTACGGAATTGATGGTGGTACTTATCTAATTCATTCCCTGTTAAAGGAGTTTTATTCATATCATATTGCTCCAATTTACGGCTGATGTCAATGGTTCTTTGTCGTGTCTCGTAATAATTTTGCAGACTATAATACATTTCGATTGCGGTCTGATGCGCTTTTGCAGTCTTTTCTTCTGATACACTTGCTTGATTCAACTCTTCAATTTGTTTGCTGATTAAAGGTTGAATTTTTTCTTTGATGACTGTTTTAGTGTTTTGAGGATTGTCAGCATCTAAATATTTCTTCGCAATCTTCTGCAACTCCTTATTATGATGTTTTAATTTACTTGTAAATTTATCTATACTCTCAGTTTCACCATTTTGACGTGCTTCTGTTACTTGCTTCTCTAAAAGTGCACGATTCTTCTCAAATAATCTCGTGTAATTTAAAATATCTTCATTCGCTTTGATGGATTGATTACATAAATGTACGAAGCTGCGAATATCTTTTAATGCTTTTTCTTGTTGGTCTACCTCATGCAAATACGTGTGACGTAATTGTTTCACCTTTTTAGTTTCTGCAGGAAGCTGTTTTGCGGCTTTTTTATAAGATTTAAAGGCCGGCATTAATTTCTTATCGATATCTTTCTCCATTTGTTGAAAGTCTGTTTTGTTTCTATCTGTTAAATCTGATTTGCTTAATTCACTTAAACGATTTAAATGAATATCATCCATGACTTGTTTAACATGTTTCTCTTCTTTATCCACTTCATGCTTCGCTTTTTCAAAGTGATTTAAATCTGACTGTGTTTTACTATTGCATGCCGCAAGAGACAGCGTTAGACAAACAATCGTTATTGCGAGAAGCCATTTTTTCACATTGTCCACTCCTGTCTTTTTATCTGTATAGTTTGCATGATTAATGTTTGAGTATGTCAGAATTCATAATATAATACTTTTAGAACTTTTACAAAGGACGGTTGAATATGTATTCTAAAACGCAGCCCTTAATCAAAGATAGGCAAGCGCTTCAAAATTATCAAAATCAATTTCAAGAGTTAAGCGACTTATTACTCGGTCTACTTAATACACCTGTTAAGACAGTCCATCACATCGGCGGTACTGCACATTTTAATTATCCAACAGAACCGATTTTAGATTTATTAGTCGGCGTTACTAATTTACATGATATTACAGCTTTAGATGAAAAACGATTAAATTATGCCGGTTTCTATCGCTTGCACCACCGTTATAAGAAAAAAGTAGTAATGGCGCAATTCAATAATATGAAAGAACTTAAACAAATCGTTCGTCTGCACATATTACAAATTGAATCTGATCAATATGACCACTATTTAACGATGCAAGAGGCTTTAACCCATAATTCTGAGTTACAAGCAGAATTTGCAGAAGCAAAACAAGCTTTACATGCTAAATCAGAGACTATTCGTGACTATGAAACAGGTAAAACAGCTTTGTTTGAAAAGTTGTCACGAAGATACGGGTTGAATTAAGCGGATTGTATTTCACAAAAAGCCTGTTTCATTGCTATAATAAGAAAGTGAAAATAATTGAAAGGGAGTTCTATCGTTGCACAAAGATGACATTCTTACAGAACTGAAAAAAGTTCTGCCAGAAGAAATTATTAAAGTTGATGAACCATTAAAACGCTATACTTATACGCAAACAGGAGGAAATGCTGACTTCTATCTCAGTCCGACAACTTTTGAAGAAGTTCAAGCCATCAATCACATTGCTAGAATCAACAACATTCCTGTCACTTATTTAGGCAACGGCTCTAATATTATTATTCGTGAAGGCGGTATTCGCGGGATTGTATTGAGCCTATTGTCTATGGATTATATTAAAGTTGAAGATAATGTCATAATTGCAGGAAGCGGTGCAGCGATTATTGATGTCTCCCGTACTGCACGTGATGAATCTTTAACTGGCTTAGAGTTTGCTTGCGGTATCCCAGGATCAATTGGCGGTGCTGTCTTTATGAATGCCGGTGCTTATGGCGGCGAAGTCCGTGATTGTATTGATTACGCGGTATGTGTCAATGAACGCGGTGAACTTGTACAACTTACACGTGATGAATTAGAACTTGGCTACCGAAGCAGTATTGTTCAAAAACAACACTTGGTTGTGCTAGAAGCTGCATTTAACTTAACACCTGGCAAACAAGATGAAATCCAAGCCGTTATGGACGACCTAACAGAACGTCGTGAGTCTAAACAACCTCTTGAATATCCTTCATGCGGCAGTGTTTTCCAAAGACCACCAGGCCACTTTGCGGGTAAATTAATTCAAGACTCTGACTTACAAGGCCACCGTATCGGCGGTGTTGAAGTTTCAACGAAACATGCTGGATTTATGGTCAATGTTGATAACGGTACTGCGACAGATTATGAAGACTTGATTCACCATGTACAACAAGTCGTTAAAGAAAAATTTGATGTCGAATTGCATCCAGAAGTACGTGTTATTGGTGATCATCCAGAAGATGAATAATAAACATCATACCGTTCATGGTATCGGTCTAGACAATGAGACGCGTTGTACGCATTACCATACACCTGTTGATGTTATCGCCATTAAATTCAAATGCTGTAATAAATTCTATGCATGTATTCATTGCCATAATGAATCAGAAGATCATGTACCTGTGCCATGGTCAAAATCAGAATTCGATGAACATGCGATTTTATGTGGTGTATGTGACACCACATTGTCAATCAAGGAATATATGGAAATAGACCATTGTCCGCACTGTGGTGCGCAATTCAATCCAAGATGCGCTGCACATTATCCTTTATACTTTGACGTTTAAAGTAACAGTATACAAATTAATGACAATTTAAACTAAATAAAACCGAGCCGGAAATATATTGCATTCCGACTCGGTTTTTTTAATTACCATCTTCCCCCTATTAAAAACGGTAATTATTATTTAACAACCTCTTTTAATTCGTCAATTTGTTTCATTGTTGTAGTTGTTGAACCTGAAGCAAAGTACCATAATTTCGGATCAAGTTCATAAATTTCATCGTCTTTAACTGCTTTAACATTCTTAATTACATCGTTTCCTAAGACTTGTTTCGCAGTTGATTTACTACCGATAGCTTGACCACGGTCCATTGCTAAAATCACATCTGGATTTTTCTCATTGATGTATTCGTTTGTTACGTTTTGACCATGTGAGCTGCCTTTGATTTTGCTGTCAGCTGGTTTAAAGCCTAATGTGTTATAAACTAAGCTGCCGAAACGTTCTTTAGGACCGAAAGTAGATAATTCACCTTCGTTTACTAATAAGTACATTACTTTTTTATCAAAATCTTTTGTTTTATCTTTCATGTCAGCGATTTTTTTGTCTAATTCTTTATTTAATGACTTCGCTTTATCTTCTTTGTCGTAAATTTTACCTAAGTTTTCAGCATTTTTCTTCACTGAATTGACATAGTCTTTATCATCAGCACCTACATAAACAACTTTAGCGTCTGGTGCTGCTTTTTTGAATTCATCTAAATTCTTTTGGTTAGCTGTACGTGATGAAATGAAGATAACTTCTGGTTTAGCTTGCGCAATTTTATCGAAGTTCACTTCTTTTAATGAACCTGTGTTGATGTATTTGTCATCTTTAAATTCTTTTAAGAAGTCTGGTAATGTGCTGTTGCCTTCACCTTTAGGTACTGCTTTAACTTTATCTGCGACACCCATAGCTTTAAGTGTATCTAATGCACCATAGTCTAAAACGACAGCATTTTTAGGGTTCACTGGTACTTCAACTTCATTTTTAACCCCTTTTTCGTCGCCGCCTTTAGGATCTTCACTTCTTAATTGGTAATTATTTTCAATTTTAACTGTCTTTTTATCTGATGAACCTTTTTCTGAACTTTCTTTTGAATCACTGCCATTACCACACGCAGCAAGTAAAAACATAATACTAACTAAAATAAATAAGCCTAATTTCTTCATTTTTCTTTATCCTCCTGAAATGTGTTAGACCCCCGTCTTGATATGCCGTAAAAAATCGGCATCACCCCTTTCAAATGGTCAGTGCTTAACTATAATATAGGCAAATTCTTTGGCCTCTGATGCATTCGATATCGACATCCATGTCATAAAGATGTCTTAAGATGCTTGGTTGAATAACTTCGTCTCGTTCACTCGCTTTGACGATTTCGCCATCTTTCATCGCAATTACATCATCTGAATAACTAGACGCAAAGTTGATATCGTGTAATACAATTACAATTGTTTTGCCATGTTCTCGTGTTAGCTTTCTCAATGTTTTCATAATTTCTACTGAATATTTCATGTCTAGATTATTCAGCGGTTCGTCTAATAAGATACATTCTGTATCTTGTGCGATTGTCATCGCAATATAAGCACGTTGACGTTGACCACCTGAAAGTGTTTTAAGATTACGATCTCTGATTTCTTGTAGTTGGAGTAAATCTAAAGCTTCATTGATTTTTTCTTTATCTGTATCGTCTAATCGGCCTTTAGAGTATGGGAAGCGACCGAATGCGACTAATTGTTCGACTGTAATATTTAGTTCCGTATGATTCGTTTGTTTTAAAACTGAAAGCTTCTTCGCAATTTCATTACTTGTAAATGCGCCAATACCTTCGTGTTCAAGTTCTATAGAACCTGTATCTATATCCATTAAACGGCTGACCGCAGATAATAAGGTACTTTTACCTGCGCCGTTTGGACCTATTAATGACGTCAAACGTCCTTTACGAATTTCTACGTTAATATCTTTAAGAATCGGTTTATCATGAATCGTTTTATTTAAATCTTGAACTTGTATCATCATGAATTTCTCCTTTTAATCAATAAGTATACGAAGTAACTTCCTCCGATTAAGTTGATGAGGATACTTACTTCTGTCGTGGCTTCAAATAAATGTTCTACAATCCATTCTGCAGTAAATAAGCTGATCCAGCTTAAAAATATTGTCGCAGGTAATAAGTATTTATGTTCATATGTTTTCATGACTTCATGCGCAATGTTCACAGTTAATAACCCTAAGAATGTAGTCGGACCAACAAGCGCTGTAGCGATTGAAGTTAATAACGCGACCATAATCATTAATAAACGTGTCATTCGTGTATAGTTGACACCTAAGTTCAATGCCTGTGCTTTCCCTAATAGTAATACGTCTAAATAAGGCAAGATTTTAATTGTAATTAAAATTAGAATAACTAAGACAATGCTGCTGATGGCAACTAATTTTGAGTTCGATGCATTAAAGTTCGCAAACATTGAACTTTGTACAGCTAAGAAATCTTCAGGGTTGATTACGAGTTCGATAAAGCCAGTGATACTTCTAAAGAATGTACCTAAAATCACACCGATTAATAAGATAAAGTACACTGAGAAGTTACCGTATTTAAAAACACCCTGGAATAGAATAAGTGCGAATATAATCATTGCGACTAATGTTAACGCAAAGTTGAGATAAATATTTGTCACTGCCATTGATTGAATACCAAAGATAAAGACTAAGACAACTTTGACAAACATATAGACCGCATCTAATCCCATCATAGACGGTGTTAATAATCGGTTGACTGTAATCGCTTGGAATATAATGACAGAGGTACCAATCGCTGCACCGACTAAAATCATTAAAATCAGTTTCCTGATTCGACTTTGTATCTGATACGCAAAGATATCAAAGTCAATGCCTAACAAGAGATATAAAATACCCGTTACCACAACTACACCCAATAATATAAATAATCTGATATTACTTTGTTTATGACTCATAGTTGCGATTCCCTTTAAATAACATTACTAAGAAAATTAATGTCCCGAAGACACCGATAGTCAATCCGATATTGATTTCATATGGATAAACAATCACACGTCCTAAGATGTCGGACACCAACACAAAAATCGCACCTAAGACAGCAGTGTGCGGCAAGGCATTTTTTAAATGGTCTCCTCTATAGATAGACACAATATTCGGCACAATTAAGCCTAAGAACGGTAAAGTACCAACTGTCACAACGACTAATGCGGTCATTGTTGCGGTAATCGTTAAGCCGAACATCATAATTCGATCGTAGTTGACTCCTAAGTTATGGCTGAAGTCTTTACCCATACCAGCAATAGTGAAATAGTTGGCAAAAATATACGTAACAATAAGCAATGGGATGCTTAAATATAAGACTTCATATCGACCGCTTGTGATAATCGCAAAGTTACCGTTCAACCAGTTCCCAATACTTTGCAGTGCATTCGTCCTTAATGCCACAAACGTTGTTAAACTAGATATAATACCGCCAATCATAATACCGAGTAACGGCACGAATATAACATCTTTAAAGCGTATAATTTGAATCAATTTCATAAAGAAGAATGTTCCGCCGATACTAAGTACCATAGCGAATAACAGCTTAATTAAAATATGCGCTTGCGGAAAGAAGATTAATGAGATGAGGATCCCTAGTTTCGCCCACTCCATCGTCCCTGCAGTTGTCGGACTGACGAACTTGTTTTGCATCATCTGTTGCATAATCAGTCCAGCCAGTGCTAAAGAACTGCCTGAAATGATAATACTGACTGTTCTTGGAATACGGCTCGAAACAAGTATATTTTGCTGATCTGCGGTTAAATGAAAAATTTGTGTAATAGAAAGCTGACTAACGCCCACAAACAATGAAAGGATAGTCAAAAATATAAAAAGAATTAATAAAACTGGAAAGCGCATGAGTTGTTTAATCATTTGAAACTCCTATCCCCTCTAAAAACAATTAATGATTAACTGTAACTGATAATCATTTTCACTTACTTTCTATCATATCAGTTTCTCCCGTTTTATCAATGCTTTTCAAACATTTTCAGGAAAATTCTTTTACAAATATAGGCTATTCCCTGAGATAGAATGTATTTTTTCTCTCTTTATTTCGATTAACTCTTTTACTTCAACATATTTTATTTTCAATTATATTTTTTTAAATCAAAAAAGAGCAATGACTTCAAACTGTTTTCACAGTCAGAATCAATGCTCTTCAAAATGATATTATTTATTTTTCATCATCAAAAATAAAGTCTTCATCACGTAATGCTTCTACGTTTAACGCTAACGTATAACCGTCACCTTTAACTGAGAAGAAGTCATGGTTTTTCGTTGACGTATCTAATGCGTTTTCGATAATTGGGTTGAATTCGCGTTCTTCGAAATAAGGTTCAAAACCTAAGTTCGATAATGCTTTGTTTCCGTTATAACGTACATAGTTCAATACATCATCAGTTAAACCAATTTGGTCATATAGTGAATGTGTATAAGAAACTTCGTTTTTGTATAACTCATCTAATAGTTTATACATTTCTTGATCTGCACGTTGTTTTTCATTTTCTGAAAGTTCATTACGCATGTGTTGCGCATCTAAACCAGTGAACACACCGTGGATAGACTCATCTAATAAAATCTTACGGATGATTTCACCAGATGTTGTCATACGACCTTGTCCAGCAAGATAAAGTGGATAGTAGAATCCAGAATAGAATAAGAATGTTTCTAAGAACACACTAGATACACGTGCCATATATTGGTCATATACTGATGCATCTTTTCTCCATAATTTATGATAGTTACCCACAATTTTATCTGATTTGAATTTTAAATGTGGTTCTTCAAGTACCCATGTATCTAAAAGATAGTTTGTCTCACTAGATGGTAATAATGTTGTGAAAATGTGAGAATAACTTTTCGCATGGATTTGTTCCATCATACCCATAAATGAGTAGACAGCTTTTTTACGTAAATCTTTTGTATGCATCATGACTAAAGGCATGCCGTCATCAGCTTGATGTGTATCTAAACCTGTTAAACCTGCAAGTGCCTTCTTAAATGTATCTTGTTCTTCTGGTGTTAATGTTTTCCAACTCGCAATATCTTTAGAAACTTTAAATTCAGTTTCTACCCACATTTGGGAGATGTTTTGTCGCCAAAACATGTTTGTCATATCTTCTTGCGTGTTCCAATTGACAGCAATCATCAAAGTGCATTTCCCCATTCTTGATTTTTAATTTTACTCGTTCAAATTCCGTTTAAAAAATTTATATGATTAGAGGAACAACCTCGTTAAGATTGTTCCTTGATAGGCTTCATTAGATTGCGCAGCTTGTACATTCTTCTACGCTTAATAATTTGTTACGTGTATAATAAAGTGATTTTAGACCTTTATGATGTGCATAGACATATAAACGTGCTAATTCACGTGTAGAGATTTCTGAGTTAACGTAAAGGATTGTTGAGATACCTTGGTCAACGTGTTGTTGGATTGTTGCTACTAAATCAATTAAACGCATTTGATCTGTATTGAATGCTGATTTGTAGTACCACATTGTTTGTGGTGATAAGAATGGCATTGGATAGAATGTTTCTGCGTTGCCATACGTACGACGTTCGATTTGGTCAACAATCGGCATTACTGAACTTGTTGCGTTTTGCACGTAAGAAATACTTTGTGTTGGCGCAATCGCAAGACGATAAGCATGATATAAACCATATTGCTTAACATCTTCTGCTAAAGCTTTCCAATCTTCTGCAGTAGGGATTTCTAAACCTTCAAATAAAGGTTTAACTTTTTCGTATTCAGGCACGATATCCGCTTCTGTATACTTTTCAAAGTATTTACCGCTCGCATAATCTGATTTCTCGAATTCTTTATAAGCTTCGCCGCGTTCTTTCGCAATTTGCATTGAACGCTCGATTGAGTAATAGTTCATCATCATAAAGAACACATTTGCGAAGTCTTTTGCTTCTTCAGATTCATAACCGATTTGGTTCTTCGCAAGGTAACCATGCAAGTTCATAACACCTAAACCAACAGAGTGCAATTCACTGTTTGCTTTACGTACACCTGGTGCGTTTTGGATGTTTGCTTCGTCACTTACAACTGTTAAAGCATCCATACCTGTGTGTACAGAATCTCTGAATTTACCTGATTCCATCACATTGACAATGTTCAACGAACCTAAGTTACATGAAATGTCACGTTTGATTTCATCTTCCACACCATAGTCATTGATAATAGATGTTTCTTGTAATTGGAAGATTTCAGTACATAAGTTACTCATTTTGATTTGTCCAATGTTTGAGTTGGCATGTACTTTGTTTGCGTTATCTTTAAACATTAAATAAGGATAACCTGATTGTAATTGTGTTTGAGCAATTGTATTTAACATTTCACGTGCATCTTTTTTACGTTTTAAGACATTCGGATTTTCGACCATTTCATCATAGTATTTATCAAGATCGATATCATCTAATGTTACACCGTATTCATTGTAAACTGTGTGTGGTGCGAACATGTAGAAGTCTTTACCTTCTTTTGCAAGTTCAAAGAATTTAGCAGGTACGATTAAACCTGTAGAAATTGTTGCTAGACGAAGGTCTTCATCTGCGTTTACTTTTTTCGTATCTAAGAATTCTTCAACATCATAGTGGAAGATGTTTAGGTAAACAGCACCAGCACCTGGTCTTTGACCTAATTGGTCTGCGTAGCTGAAGCCGCCTTCAAGTGATTTTGCTACAGGTAAGACACCTTTTGCGACACCTTTGATTCCTTTGATTGCTTCACCACGTGCACGAAGTTTAGATAAGTTGATTGCGACACCGCCGCCGATTTTACTTAATTGTTTCGCTGTTGAATCAATAAAGTTGATAGAGTTTAAGCTGTCATCTACTTCTAATAAGAAACATGATACAAGCTCACCTCTACGGGCACGGCCTGCGTTTAAGAATGTTGGTGTTGCAGGTTGGTAACGTTGTTCAATCATAGATGAAATAAATTGTTTTGCTTGCGCTTTGTCACCATCTGCTAAATAAAGTGCGACAATAGTCACGTGTTGTGTATAGTCTTCTAAATATTGTTTTTTATCGTTTGTTTTTAATGCATAATCTTTAAAGAATTTACTTGCTGACATATAGCTCGCAAATGTAAATGGAATACTGCGTGCATATTCAGTAATTTCTTTTAAGTCTTCTTCACTATATGTTTGGAATACATCTACATAGAAATCATTATCTACAAGATAGTGCAAACGTTCGATTTCTGAATCGAAATAAATCGTATGATCTTTGATTTCTTCTAAATAAACTTCTAGCGCTTCTTGGTCTTTTTCTAAGCTGAAGAAACCATTTTCTTTACGCTTTGTAACCTCATTATTTAACTCAATATGATTGTATTGCTTTTCGTTCATAGTCTTCATATAAATGCCCCACCTTATCTTTAAACTCTTCTACGTCTTTCTTTGTACCTTGTACTTCAAATTTCATTAATAGCGGAACGAGATATTCTCGAGAAATGGTCTCGCTGGCTTTCGCAAAGTTTTGACCCCAGTTACGGTTACCACTGCCGACCACTGCTCTGATCATGTTTCCGTTATGACTTAAAAATGTTTTGACAACATCTGGCACTTCTCCAAAGCCGATTGTACTAGTGACCAATACATAAGGCTCATCCAAGCGCACATCCGCGCAGTTATCATTTGTAATCTCTAAAGTGTCCTCAAATTCAGTTCTTGCAACAAATCGTCTCACGTTACCAGTAAATGAAAAATATACTACCTTCATTGAATCACCCGCTTTCTTACAAAGAACGCGCTTAATCGTCACATAGCGTCATGCACATATTATTCATAATTAAAAAACATGCCAGGCTGCCGTACTGGTATTGCTGTTTCTAAAAAGAAGTTGTGACTGCTGCATGTTTTAGTTTATTTCGATATGTTAAATGCATTGCTCCCTGCCACTACATATTGTGTTGGTAATCAGTTAACCGAGTATTCCTTCACAATACTCTTGTCCAAATAAGTACAATTACTCATATTTCTATTTGCTTAGACATGACTTGTCATCACAACTTTGAACACGATTTCTCAACTATACAGAACATATTGGTTAAACCCCTAACCAATCTGTTCATCTTGCAAATTCTGTGTGAAATTGCCTTAAAATAGTGAAATATAATTTTCTTATTTTTGGACTCGACCACAATATATAGTGTTAGGTTCCGTTCTTCAATACTATATTATGTGATTCATTATACCGAACACCTATTATAATTTCAAAGAGATTCACCCGCTAAAATTTTCTTTAAATTTGTCAAAATTGATGAAAGTAGCGTCATCTCTATGCTTGGCGTTCTTAAATTTTTCCAAAAATCATTTTAAAATAAATAATTGTAATTTTGCTCTTGATTTTTTGAGAATTTGTGTACCGCTTGTTATCACAAGATTTCGCTGATTTGCGTCATGAAAGTCTTAACACAATTTATTCATAAACACAAAATAATCATTCCTTTCAGTTAGTGACGTGTCATTTAATCCAATAGATAGAACGTACGTTCGGTTTATAGTATACCATGTTCATTTTCTTTAGCAAGTCTATATAGGCACTTATTTCTATATATGCTAAGATGATATACGTTAAGTTTTGAGGAAAGTTGAGGAAAGTATATGGATCCAAAAATAAAAGGAATCATTGCGATACTTGTTTCAGCTATAGGATTCAGCTTTATGTCCCTATTTTTCAGACTTGCTGGTGATTTACCCGTCTTCCAGAAGTCACTCGCTAGAAACTTAGTCGCAATGCTCATTCCACTGTATTTCTTATATAAATACAAACAACCCATGTTTGGTAAATTAAGCAGTCAGCCCTTATTAATTGCACGTTCAACCCTTGGTTTAATCGGTGTCTTATTCAACATTTACGCTATAGACCATATGCTGTTAAGTGACGCAGATACATTGATGAAGCTTAATCCTTTCTGGACGATTTTACTCAGTATGATTTTCTTGCATGAGAAAATCCGTAAATATCAAATTACAGCGATGTTAGTCGCAATTGTCGGTATGTTATTTGTTGTACAACCGCAATTCTCTTCAGAAATGATTCCAGCTATCGTCGGATTATTCTCAGGTATCTTCGCCGCATCAGCTTATACTTGTGTACGTGCATTAAGTACAAGAGAAGCACCTTATACGATTGTCTTTTACTTCTCTTTCTTCTCAATTATTGCTTTAATTCCATTCGTTATCTTTACGTATGTACCGATGTCAGGCCTACAAATGATTTATTTAGTAGGTGCCGGCTTATCAGCTGCTGTCGGTCAAATCGGAATTACACTCGCATATAGTTTTGCACCTGCAAAAGACATTTCAATCTTTACGTATGCTTCCATTATCTTTACAGCGTTAATGGGCATTGTCATTTTCGGAGAATCACCGGATTTATATGCTACACTAGGTTATGTCATTATTATCAGTGCCAGCTACTATATGTTCGAAAAAGCACGCAGACAAAGCAGAAAACCAGTACAATCGTCTCATGGAGGAGGAAAATAAATATGTCACAACAAGGCAGAAGCAAAGAAGATTTAGAAGATCTTACATTGCTTGGTAATCAAAATAACCAATATGACTTTAATTATCGTCCAGATGTGTTAGAGTCTTTCGATAATAAACATCAAGGACGCGACTACTTTGTAAAATTCAATTGTCCTGAATTTACATCATTATGTCCGATTACAGGCCAACCAGATTTCGCTACTATCTACATTTCATATATTCCGAATATCAAAATGGTAGAATCTAAATCATTGAAACTTTATTTATTCAGTTTTAGAAATCATGGTGATTTCCACGAAGATTGTATGAATATTATTATGAATGACTTAATTGAATTAATGGATCCGCATTATATTGAAGTTTGGGGTAAATTCACGCCACGCGGCGGTATTTCTATTGACCCTTATACAAACTATGGCCGTCCTGATTCTAAGTATGAAAAAATGGCTGAATATCGCATGATGAATCACGATTTATATCCAGAAAAGATAGATAATAGATAATTGCAGATTTATTTGAAGAACAACCTGATTAAATTCGGGTTGTTTTTTATTTTGTGGGAAGCGGATACATAACTTTTTATTACAAAAAATGTAAAAGGTAGCTTCATTAATTTTCAGAATTTTCTTGTATATACACTTTTAATAGCTTAAAATTATTTTAAGTCATTCTTAGGGGGAAATTTATGAACAAGAAACAATATACACGCGAAGAAGTTATTCAAAGCACACCACGAACTGGTTTCTTTGGTCATCCGAAGGGATTAAGCACACTATTCTTCACTGAGTTTTGGGAGAGATTCAGTTACTATGGTATGAAAGCTATTTTAGTTTACTACCTGTATTATTCTGTGGCTAAAGGCGGATTCGGATTAGATGAGTCTGTAGCCATGCAGATTGTTGCTTTATACGGAACGTTAATCTATATGTCTGGGGTTATCGGGGGCTGGATTGCTGACCGTATCACAGGAACACAACACGCTGTGTTCTTCGGCGGTATTCTCATTATGTTCGGTCATATTATTTTAAGTTTACCGGGCAGCCTAACCGCCGTTATGATTGCTTTATTACTCTTGATTATCGGGACAGGTTTGTTAAAACCAAACATTTCTACAACAGTCGGCGAATTATACGATAAAAACGACAACCGTGTTGATGCAGCTTTCACTATTTTCTACATGGGAATTAACTTAGGTGCTTTAATTTCACCTATTTTAACTGGTTACTTACAAACACGTGTTGGTTTCCATGCTGGTTTTGCAACAGCAGCTGTCGGGATGTTTATCGGTTTAGTTGTTTACTGGTCTAAACGTAAAAAGTATTTAAATTTAGCAGGGTTATCTGTACATAATCCATTAACAAAAGAAGATACTAAGAAATTCTCTTTAATCGCTTTAGCAATCGTCGCAGCGTTTGCCATTTATTTAATCGTTTTAAAGTCATTCAATGCATTAACAATTGAAAACTTCAGTTTATTAGTTACATTTATCGGAATTGCTTTACCAATTTACATTGTAGTTTACATGCTTGTCAGCAAGAAAGTGACACCAGAAGAAAAATCTCGTGTCGGCAGTTATGTACCGTTATACATCACTTCTGTAGCTTTCTGGATGATCCAAGAGCAAGGTTCTACAATCTTGGCAAACTTTGCAGATAAGAAAACAGAATTAAGCTTAGCTAAATTAACAGGCGGCGCGATTCATTTCGATATTCCAGCTGCTTGGTTCCAATCATTGAACCCTATCTTTATCGTAGCGTTAGCACCACTCTTTGCGATGTTATGGGTCAAACTCGGCAAACACAACCCACCTACTGTCATTAAATTCGCATTAGGTGCCATCATCGGTGGGGTTTCATATTTAATCATGGTCGTTCCTTTAGCTGGTGGATTAGCACCTGGAGAACTGATTCACCCTATCTGGTTAGTCTTAAGCTTCTTATTAATCACAATCGGTGAGTTATGTATCTCACCTGTCGGTCTAGCTACTACGACAAAACTTGCACCATATGCCTTTACAGCACAAATGATGAGCTTATGGATGTTAAGTAATGCGACTGCACAAGGTCTGAATGCGCAGCTAGTTGTTGTATACGCTAAAATGGATTCAGGTCAATACTTCTTATACTCTGGTTTACTGACACTAGCTATCGGGGTATTGCTTGTGATTATTTCACCATTTGTACGTCGTGCAATGAAAGGTATTCACTAATACAAAATCGAACAAATTTAGTCTGAAATCTCTCAGAGGTTTCAGGCTTTTTCTATGGTCAATTTTTCACTTTCACTTTTTTGCCATATTTCAATCTGCATACCTTCTTTAGTTAAAATCTTCTCAAATTACGCCTTTTCTTCTAATTAAGCTTGATTAATCATGTTTTATATCTTATTCTTTTCAGAAAATTGTTAATATTTTTATTTTTAGAAAATTATTGAAACTCTCTTTTTTACATAGTAGAATCGAATATAATCCACTCCGTTATAGGATAGAAAGGTCGGGGTTAGTTTGCAGAACAATTTACATCAAAAGCATGTCCAAGAAATACCACAGAAAGGGTTCTTTGGACATCCAAAAGGATTAGGAGTCCTCTTCTTCGTAGAATTTTGGGAGAGATTCAGCTATTACGGAATGCGTGCACTCTTAATCTTTTACATGTTCTTCGCTATTAAAGATGGCGGATTAGGCATGGATAAAACGACTGCACAGTCAGTCATGTCAGTATATGGGTCACTGATCTTTATGACCAGTGTACTTGGCGGCTGGGTCGCAGATAGAATCACAGGTACACGCAGAGCGACAATGTATGGTGCTATTTTAATTATTATCGGTCATGTTTTCTTAAGCTTGCCGTTAGCACAAACAGGACTATTCATTTCAATGTTCTTTATCATCGTAGGTTCAGGACTTATGAAACCGAATATCTCTAATATTGTAGGTCGCTTGTATCCTGAAAACGATAAACGTATCGATTCAGGGTTTGTTATTTTCTACATGTCCGTAAACATGGGTGCCCTTGCTGCGCCATTAATTTTAGACCAATTCTCTAAAGGTCATATGTTCCACCAAGGTTTCTTAATCGCAGCAATCGGTATGACACTCGCATTGGTTATTTATCTTTTATTCAACAGACGTAACTTAGGTAACGTTGGTTCAGCGCCGACAAACCCATTGAACGCAGTTGAAAAGAAACGTTATTCAATGATTACAGGTATTGTAGTCGTAGTCATCGCACTTGTATTAATCATCACTGGTTTAACTGGTACATTATCATTCAACTTAGTCAGCACAACTGTCTTAATCTTAGGTATTGCCTTACCAGTCTCTTACTTTACAACTATGATTAGAAGTAAAGAGGTTACAGATGATGAACGCTCACGTGTTATTTCATTTATTCCGTTATTCATTATTGGGGTAATTTTCTGGTCTATCCAGGAACAAGGTTCTAACGTTTTAAACATCTACGCATTTACAGGCACAGATATGAAATTGAATTTATTCGGTTGGACAACTGATTTTGGTAAAACATACTTCCAATCAATCAACCCATTATTCATTGTATTATTTGCGCCAGTATTGTCTTATGTTTGGAAGAAAATGGGAGATCGCCAACCAAGCCTTGCGACTAAATTTATTTGGGGTGCTTGGTTAGCAGGTATTTCATACATCTTAGTAGCGGTAGTCATGATGACTTCTGGCGGCAGCACAGTATCCGTAAACTGGGTTATTCTGTCATACATCATTTGCGTAGTCGGTGAGCTTTGCTTATCACCAACAGGTAGCAGTGCTGCAGTAAAATTAGCACCAAAAGCTTTCAACTCTCAAATGATGAGCTTATGGTTATTAACAAACGCTACTGCACAAGCCATTAACGGAACACTTGTTAAATTAATCGAACCGTTAGGCTATCAAAACTACTTCTTATTCCTAGGAGTTCTAGCAGTAGTTATCGGCTTAATCGCATTTATGTTTGTACCAAAGATTATTAAAGGTATGCGCGGCATACGTTAACACATAAAAGAAGCATCAAACGCTATTCAAAATAGTGGTTTGATGCTTTTTTTTATGTCATTACTTAATTCAACTATAAATGTAGAATAAGAAAAAGACGGGCGACCCCGTCTGTAAAATTTGCTTATTTATTTCCTAAGAAATATTGTTCAACTTCTTTCCAGTTATTGACACGATCGAAATCTTTATTGTGGATGTTATGTTGTGCTGTATACATCACTGGTTTCCCTGTAAAGCGTGCAAGTTGTCTTGGATTGTCATCGATTAAATAATCTGCTTTGACAATATTCTTTCTACCGCAGAAGACAAATTGTTGCGGATCTAAGAATGGGAAGTGTACTCTTAACCATTCATATTTTTCATGGAATGAAGTCGGCACATCCATTGCGGCTGTCGCAATATAAATATCATAGTGTTCAGCTAACTTCTTTACCACTTCTTGTGAATCTTTAATAACTTCTAAATTCTTAAAGAATCCTGGTTGTTTTAATACTTCATCAAGTACCCCTTCATGTTCAGGCATAAAGTGACGTAGTTTATTCCCATCTAATAATGCCTCTTTAATACCTAAATCTGTGCGTTTATTCACTTCTTCAATCAATGCTTTGATTGTATCTGCTAAAACTTCATCCATATCAATCGCTATTGATTCTCTCTTCATTACTGATAGCAACTTCCTTTCCTTTTCTTCTCTTCGAGTATAGCATATTTATTTTATAGAGTTGTGAAGTCTGATTTGAAAATATGTAAAGTAAAAACAAGTATCAACACGAAATTATGTTGATACTTGTTTTTGTTATCGATTATGCTTCAAAATCAAAGTCTTTAAGCACTTCGATCATTTTATCATTTTGTTCTGGGAAGCCAATGGTAATACGTACACCAATCGGGAACTCACGCGTAATACATCCGACTTTTAATAACGCTTTGTATAAGTCATGCGGACGTTTCGTATTCACAAAGACAAAGTTCGTTTGGCTGTCAAAGAAATGTTTGCTTTCTGGAATTTCAAAGAATTTTGCACGTTCCTCAGCATTTTTTTGTTGAATGTCTTTTAAGTAATCTTGATCTTGATATGCTGCGACTGCCGCATATTCTGATAAGCGCCCTACGTTAAACGGTGGACGAATAATATTATAGTTATGAATTGCTTCTTCAGTCGCAATGATATAACCGACTCTTAGACCTGCTAGACCATATGCTTTAGAGAACGTACGCATTAAGAACGCATTTGGGAAACGTTCTTGTAACTTTAATGTATCTGGGAAATCTTCCGCAGTCACAAATTCAAAGTATGCTTCATCAACTAAAACTGGAATATGACTTGGCACTTTTTCTAAGAACGCTTCTAAATCATCATGTGTCACATATGTGCCTGTCGGGTTATTTGGATTACAAATCCATACTAATGCAGTGTCTTCATCAATCGCTTCTAAAATACCATCTAAATCGAATTGACCATTAGGTTTTAAAGGTACTTGTACGACCTCTGCCGCTTCCACAATCGCATTATGATAATACTGACCAAATGTCGCTTGGCTTGTCACAATCTTGTCTCCAGGCGTTAATACCGCACGAGAAATCATTAAGATAACCTCATCTAAGCCAGCTCCAAATAAAATACGATTTTCATCAATGCCTAACCCTTTCGCAATTTCCTTGCGTAATGTCGGTGCACCTGTTTCAGGATAATACAACACTTCATCTACATGCGCTTTAATCGCTTCTTTCGCTTTAGGTGAAGGACCATATAAGTTTTCATTTGATGCTAGTTTATGTAATTCAATGTCTAAACCGAATTCTTCTTTTAACGCTCTTGGTGATAAGCCTGGTTGATACGCTGAGAGCTGTTTAATTTGTTCTTTCATAGATACATCTGCCTCCTCAAAATGTTGTTTCTAATAATTTTAAATTTACTGACAATTATATACCTTTAAGCAACCCTTTGGCAACGACAAATTTATTGTACCTCGATTATGTTAAAACTAAAAAGAAAGCCTGAGTTAAAATACCCAGACTTTCTTATTCATATTACTTAACTAAATTGTGTTTCTCTAAATACTCTTTCGCCACATGATACGGATCTTCATCTTTCACTGTGACTTTGTAGTTCATGTCTTGCATTTCTTCATCAGTGATTTTACCTGCTAATTTATTGAGCGGTTTGATGATTTCAGGATGTTCTTTGAGATATTTCTCTTTAAACATCGGTGCACCTTGATATGGCGGGAAGACGTGTTTGTCATCTTCTAAAATGACCATATCGTATTGTTTCAACTCTGCATCTGTTGAATAAGCATCAATTAAATTGATGTCACCTTTTTCAACAGCTTGATAACGTAATTTCGGTTCCATTGTACGAACTTTATTAAAGTTTAAATCATATGCTTTAGAAATGGCTTTATAACCGTCAGGACGGTCGTTAAATTCTAAAGTGAAACCAGGTTTGATATCATCTTCAACTTTTTGTAAATCACCAATTGTTTTCAATCCGTGTTTCTTCGCAAAGTCACGCTTCACAGCTAATGTGTAAGTGTTGTTGTATTTCATCGGTTTCAACATCGTCATGTTTTCTTTTTTCTCTAGACTTTGTTTTGCCTGTTCGTACACTTTAGCTTCTTCTTTGGATTTCAGTGGTTCTTTAGTTAATTCACCTAAAACTGTTCCTGTAAATTCTAAATAGCCATCAATATCGCCAGATTTTAAAGCATTGAATAAGAATGATGTTTTACCCATGCCATCTTTAACATCCACTGTGTTGTCTGTTTCTTCTTCGATTAAAATCTTATACATATTCGTAATGATTGATGGTTCTGAACCAAGCTTGCCGGCAATCGTGATTTTATCGCCTTTGCCGCCTAACATTGGGATAACAATGACAAGTGCTACAACTAACACGATAGTGCCTAAAGTGATCAACAATTTCTTATATGATAGTTTCTGCAAGAAACGTAAGGCTAAGTCAAAGACAATCGCCAAAATAGCAGCTGGAATCGCACCTAATAAAATTAACGAACTGTTGTTACGGTCGATACCTAATAGGATTAAATCACCCAGGCCGCCTGCACCGATTAATGCTGCAAGTGTTGCAGTACCAATGATTAACACCATTGCTGTACGAATACCTGCCATAATAATCGGCATCGCAATCGGCAACTCAACTTTCGTCAAACGACGTCCAGGTTTCATTCCGATACCTTTCGCTGCTTCAACAAGAGACGGATCAACTTCCTTAATACCAGTATATGTATTGCGTAGAATTGGCAGTAACGCATATACAACTAATGCAATAATCGCTGGCACTGTTCCAATACCAAACAATGGAATCATTAGTCCTAATAAAGCTAGTGAAGGAATCGTCTGCATCACAGCGGCAACGTTGATGACCGCTTCAGAAAAATGCTTTGTTTTCGTCAGTAAGATACCAAGCGGTACTCCGATTAAACAAGCAATTAACAATGCGATAAAGGAAATTTGCATATGTTCTAACAGCGTGCTCAGCAATTCCCCTTTTCGCTCTGAGAATGTTTGAAAGAATGCATTCATGATACGTCACCTCTCTTACTTTGAGCTAAAAACTTAAAGACATCTTCTCGTGTTAAGAGATGGTGTTGATCATGTTGTTTAATTACGACACTAGGATAGTGTGTTAAATCTTCATATACCTTGTTTAAAGGTGTATCTGGCAACAACACCGGTAAATCATTTGGTGTATCAACTGTTTTAAGTTGTTTGCCTTGCAGAAGTTTTTCAAGCGTTAAGTGAGACGTATCCGCATGGTCATATTGATTAATAAACTGTCTCACAAAATCATTCTTAGGATGTTGCATAAAGCCATCAGGTGTATCGATTTGTTCTACACGTCCATCATTAAATAAACAAATGCGATCTGCTAATTTCATCGCTTCATTAATATCATGTGTCACAAAGACAATGGTTTTTCTGATTTTAGCTTGCAGCTCAATCAAATCTTCTTGTAAATTCGTACGACTGATTGGATCTAAGGCACTAAATGGTTCGTCCATTAAAATCACTGGCGGATCTGCAGCTAATGCACGTACAACACCGACACGTTGACGTTGTCCGCCTGATAATTCATCTGGTTTGCGATCGCGATATGTATCAGGATCTAGATTCACCATCTCAAGCAACTCATCAATACGCTTGTCTATCTTAGCTTTGTCCCAACCTTTCATTTGCGGTACTTGCGCAATGTTTTCCTTAACCGTCATATGCGGAAATAACGCGATTTGTTGAAGGACATACCCCATATCCCAACGCATTTCATAAACAGGAAAATCACTGATTGGTTTACCTTTGAAATAAATATAGCCTTTCGTTAAGGGGATCAATCTGTTAATCATCTTTAATGTTGTTGTTTTACCACTGCCGGAAGGACCAATTAAAACGAAGAACTCACCTTCTTCAATGTTAAAACTGACATCTTCGACAGCCATTTTATTACCGTATTGCTTCGAAACGTTTTTTAACTCAATCATGCATAGGTCACCCACATTCTATTTCTATTTTAAAAAAGAACAGCAAGCTCACACTATCGTTAGCACAGTGAAACTTGCTGTTCTGTATTTAAATCTATTAAACTTGCGCTTTATAATTGTGAATCGTTTCAATAAATTGAGGACAGTAATGTTTCAATTTATAACTACCGACACCGTCAATCGCAATCATTTCCTGTTTGGATTCAGGTTTACGTTTGGCGAATTCTTCAAGTGTAAAATCAGTAAAAATGCTAATCGGTGCTACATTTAATTTCTCGCTGAGTTCTTGTCTGACTTGTACTAATGCGTCAAACAATGCTCTATCGACACCTTCAATAGTATTGATATTGACTTTTTCACGAGATTTTTTCTTGAATGGTACAGTATAAATTTTTAAATCCTCACTTAGTATTTGCTTAACCTTTTTATCACAAGTTAAAACCTCATCATTTTCGTTTAAGAAGCCTTTGAAGCGCAATTCATCAATTAAATGACTACATTCTGATGTCGTATACTCTTTCATAATACCGAAAGTTGATAATTTGTCATATCGGTTATACTTGATGTAATCAGACAACTCGCCTCTCAGCACTTGAATAATCACACCATAAGTCTCTTGTTGACCCATACGCACCACACAACTGATGATTTTCTTCGCTTCATTCGTCATATCATACGTTTTATTTTCATTACGACAATTACTGCAGCGGCCACATTCTTCTAATTTTTCATTCGGCTCGAAATAATGAACCAATGTAGCTTCTAAACACTTCTTCGTTTTGGTATATTGAATCATTTTATTGAGTTTCTCACCCATTTTTTCTTTATAGTCATCATCACCCTTAGAAGATGAAATAAAGAATTGATGCAGATTAATATCACGTTCACTAAACAGTAAGATACATTCACTTGTTAAGCCATCACGTCCTGCACGTCCAGCTTCTTGATAATAAGATTCTAAATCTCCTGGCATATTGTAATGAATGACATATCTCACGTTAGATTTATCAATCCCCATACCAAACGCATTTGTCGCAATTACAACTTTAATGCGATCAAAGACAAAATCATTTTGTGCTTCATCACGCTCTTTATTCGTTAAACCTGCATGATAAATGGCACTGCTGATATTTTGATCTTCAAATACTTGTTGAAGCTCTTCAACTTGTTTTCTTGTTGAACAATAAATAATCCCTGCTTGTTGTTTGTGTGCCTTTACATAATCCATCACAAATTTTTGCCTCTGATATGTCGGATTGACTTTAAAGACTAAATTAGGACGTTTGATACTTGTTTTTACTCGGTTCGCACCTGGGATATGCAGGCGTTCCATAATATCTTTTTGTACTTCAACAGTAGCTGTTGCGGTTAAAGCAGCAATCGCAAATTCTTGTGGCAAGCAAAGGACTTTATCAATGACTTGTTGGTAACTTGGTCTGAAATCATGTCCCCACTTAGAAATACAGTGTGCTTCATCAAAAGCAACTAAGTGAATATCTAATCCGAATAGCAACTGCATAAATTGACGATTCTCAAAACGTTCAGGCGCCGCGTATAAGAATTGAATCTTACCTTGACGTAAATCTTCTTCAATCGCTCGTTGTTCTTTTTGCGATAAGCTGCTGTTTAAAAATGCAGCGTTAATGCCCATCGCTTTTAATTGATCGACTTGGTCTTTCATTAATGAAATTAATGGGCTGATCACAATTGTCACGCCGCCCATTATCAGTCCAGGCACTTGATAACATAATGATTTACCGCCGCCAGTAGGTAATACCCCTAGCACATTCTTTTTGTCTAGTATTTTGGAAATAATCTCCCTTTGTCCTGGACGGAAATCTTTATATCCAAAATAATGCGATAATGTCGTTTCCATAAAATTGACCCCTTATTGTTCTTTTAATTCTTCTAATTCGCTCCATCGTGTCATATCTTCTTCATATTGTGATTCTAATGCTTCTTTTTCAGTATTCAGTTCTTGAATTTTCGCATAATCATCACTTGCGTCTACCATCTCTTGTTCAATCACTTCTAGACGCGCTTCAGTCTCTTCAATACGTTCCATAATCGTATCGTATTCACGTTTTTCTTTATAAGACAATCCCTTACGTTGTCTTTCTTTTTGAACTTTTGGTTGAGCTTTAGCAACTGCTTGTTGTTTCTCTTGTTCTTGCTTATAAGCTTCATAGTCTTCAAAGCTTCCAATAACACGCTCAATTTGACCGTCATGCACATACCAATATTCTTGTGCAACTTTATTTAAGAAATAGCGATCATGGCTGACAGTAATAACTGTGCCGCCGAAAGTTGCGATATAGTCCTCAAGAATAGTTAGCGTTTCAGTATCTAAGTCATTTGTCGGCTCATCAAGCAACAATACATTCGGTTGATGAACCAATAATCTTAGTAAATACAAGCGTTTTTGTTCGCCACCGGAAAGTTTATATACTTTTTTACCGTGTGTAGCACTTGGGAATAAGAAACGCTCTAACAATTGTGTTACTGACACCGTCGTACCATCTTTTTCTTTTGCAACTTCACTTTCTTCTCTTAAGAAATCTATCACACGGATATCTCTATCTAAACGTTCATCCGTTTGTTTAAAGTAAGCTGTTTTGACTGTTTGGCCGATTTTCAGTTCTCCACTGAAGTCAGTATCTTCACCAGCAAGGATATTTAACAACGTCGTTTTGCCTGCACCGTTAGGTCCGACAATCCCGATTTGTTGACCGTTTTGTATGATTTGCGTCACATGTTCAAATAACGTTTTATCCGCAATGCTTTTAGATACATCATCTAGTTCAAAGACTTGTTTACCTAAACGAGAATGCGCTAGGTTCAATTGTCCGCTTTCACGTGTTGTTTGATTTTTTACTTGTGATTCTAAATCACTAAAGCGATTAATACGTGCTTGTTGTTTTGTTGTTCTTGCTTTTGCACCTGCACGCATCCAAGCAAGTTCTTGTTTATATAAAGCACGTGCTTTTTGGTTTTGTTGCTGCTCTATTTGTTCATTCTCCGCACGCATCGCAATATAGTCTTCATAGTTACCTGGATAAGTCGTTAATTTGCCTCTATCCAATTCAATAATGCGTGTTGAAACTTCATTTAAGAAATAACGATCATGCGTTACAAACAAGACAGTATGCGGATATTGTTTTACGTAGTTGATCAACCATTTTATTGAATCGAAATCTAAATAGTTGGTCGGTTCATCTAGTAATAATAAGTCTGGCTGTTCAATTAATGTTTTTGCTAAAATGACACGTTTTTGTTGGCCGCCTGATAAAGATTTAACCGATACAGACGTATCATGAATACCAAGCTTTGATAAAATCGTTTTAACTTCTGCACTATAGTCCCACGCTTCTGCTTGGTCCATTGCTTCTTGCATTTTCATCATATGATTCAAGTTTTGGTCATTTTGCGTTTGGCTATACTGTTGTACCGCTTTTTCATAGTCTCTGATTAACTTCACAGTATCTGTGTCCGCACTCAAGACTTCTTCAAGTACTGTTCTGTCTTTAGTTAAATCTTGCTTCTGAGAAGAATAACGAATGCGATAGTCATTCGGACAATTCACTTCTGCTTCAAAGTCATCATCCAGCCCTGCGATGACTTTTAGTAATGTACTTTTACCTGTACCGTTAATCCCTACAAGTCCGATACGTTCATGTGCTGAAACAGATAAGTGCAAGTCATCAAAAATCACTTTATCTGCATAGGATTTATGTAAATGTTCAATTTTATACGCTTCCATGTCATGCCTCCACTTATGTTCAGTCCGTTCATTTAATTGAGTTTTCAACCTTTATCTCAATTTTCAGTTCTATATATTATACACCCTTTGCACGTCAAAAGATACTGTTACAGGTTCATCTTAAGCGGATAATTGTGTAAGTTTTGTAAAGGTTCGCACCAAAAAAATACAGCGGGCAAATCCATAAGAGGATTCACCCGCTGTTGAAATGACTAAGTCATTGTTTATTTCTTCTGAGAACCTTTAGGTCCTGTTTTATATTGATATTTAGATGGATTTACTTTGTCGAAATCCGGATTTTTGTAGAATCTGAATAAGTCACCATTAAGAACACTGTCGCTCATTTCTAAGTCTTTTTCAACTTGTTGTTTATTTTTCTCTAAGTCAGCAGGTTCTTTTTCTAATGGTTCATTTGTTTTATTATCAAATGCTCTACCATTCACATATTTATATTCAGGTGTAATAAAGTCACCGTTTCTGAATGGTACGACTTGTTTATGATCCTTAGATAATAAATCTGTACCTAACATTAAGAAGTTCTTAGTATCGATACCTTCTAAGTGAAGTAATGTCGGCATTACGTCGATTTGTCCACCGTAAGTGTTGTCAACGCCGCCTTCTTTACCAGGCACTTTCATCCATAAACCAGTACGGTTCAAGTCCATAAATTTCGCTGGTGTAATTTCTTCACCTAATAATTTTTCCATTGCTTTATTATGGTTTTCAGAAATACCATAGTGGTCACCGTAGATGACAATCACTGAGTCATCATAGATACCTTTTTTCTTCAATTCGTTGATATATTCTTCTAAAGCACTATCCATGTAGTTTGCTGTTTGTACATAGCCGTCTACTGTCGCATCTCCAGTGTTAGGTTTTTCAATTCCCGCTTCATCTGGTGATAATGTGAATGGATAATGGTTTGTCAATGTAATCAAGTGTGAATAGAATGGTTTTTTCATTTTAGATTGATATTCCGCTGATTCTTTAAAGAACGGTTTATCTTTCAATCCTAAGTTTTCAATGTTTTCAGGACTCATATCGTAGTAAGTCGCATCGTAGAATTTATCAATACCGAAATGTTTGTAAACTTGATCACGGTTCCAGAATGTTTTGTAGTCACCGTGCATAACGTTGCTTGTGTAGCCACGTTTTTGATCAAGAATTGCTGGTAATGATTGATACGTATTAGAACCTTTCAATGAGTACGCTGAACCTTGTGGTAAACCATACAAGCTGTTATCCATTGTGAATTCCGCATCTGATGTTTTACCTTGTCCAGTTTGGTGGAAGAAGTTTGGATAATATTTATAACCTTCTTGTCCTGAAGACAATTTGTTAAGGAAAGGTGTCACTTCTTTACCATTGACTTTTTTATTAATCAAGAAAGTTTGGAAACTTTCTAAATGAATTTTAATAATATTTTTCTTTTTACCTGCACCGTAGTATTCCGGATTAGGTTCTACTTCTGCTTGTCTTTGTTTTGTGTAGTTCAATACTTTTGTTAAATCATCTTCAGAAGCCATTGCTTTCTCTTGATGGTTTTGAATTGATTTCACACCATCATAAACTGTGAAGTTATATGGTCCAAGATATTTAACTAAGTATTTATGGTCGAATGTACGAGTTAATAATTCAGGACGATCTGTTTCTGCAAATGCTAAGTTCAAGAAGAACAAAGCAACTGAAACTGCCATTACGACTGGAACAAATTTCTTGCTGAAAGTACGTGTATCTAACCATTTTGATTTAAAGATCAAAATAAACAGATAGATAATTGTATCTAAGAAATACACGAAATCATACCATTTGAATGACGCAGATACTGCGCCTCCCATAGACTCAACGTTACCTACTTGGTTTAAAGTACTGAATGTTAAAAAGTCTGAGAAGAATCTAAAGTAAACAACGTTTGCATAAAGCAAGAAAGTTAATAAGAATCCGCCGATGAGCATAAACCAAAACGCCTTCTTACCTTTAAAGAACAAGAATACGCTAAGTATTAATGCGAGTAAGCTGTATGGATTCATTAACAAAATTAAATTTTGGACTAATCCCTTAACTCCTAAAGAAAAATCAACATAATAAGCAAAATAGGTCTTCAAACTAACTGTTAAAACAGTGAGTAAGAAAAAGACAAAAATGCTTATTTTCTTTTTCTGCAGACTCATGTGTGTCTCCCCCGTTATTGTTATTTAGTATTCAATCAATCATCAAACAGTACCATTTCCCGTCTACTTTTTAATGTTTCTTATAGAAAAGATTGCTGCTTAATGGCCAATCAATTAAAAGCGAAGCAGTCTCGTACTGCTTCTTATCTCTGTATTTTCAATAATTGCGTCATGTTTCATTTAAATTGCTCTAATTTATATTCATCAAAAATTTACATTGCCTACTTCTTTGTAACACTATTGTAACAAAAATTACGTAGTACAGTAACTAAATATAGAACATTTCACACGACATTTCAAGCGAAAACCTATCCAAAATTGACATATTACACTATATTTTTTCTATGTTAATTTATTGCTAAGAAAAGATAAAATGCTTTCATCATGCATGTTAAGCTTGTTCACTTTTATTTTGAATTCGCGTTAATATTATAAAATTATACAGGAAATCACACACGATTAAATCAGACTCCAGCCTTAGAATGTAATTGTGCATTTTGCACATTAAAAAACTGAGAAAGTAACCAGCTTTCTCAGTTGAATTCATTTAAATTAATGTGTCATGTTATTTATTCATTTCTTGCATCATACGATATTCAATACCATGGAATAGCTGTTGTAACCAACTGCTGTATTTCATTAAGTTATTTTCTGCAGTATAAATATCAATATATTGGAACTTTAAGCGCGCACCTTGTGGTTTTTGCGCAAGTTTTGTTAAATGATAGCTCGCAATTGTACCTAATTGCGGATAGCTTCCTAATGTATAGTGGTCATTTAATAAGATGATTGGTGAACCATCACGTTTCACTTGAATCGTACCACGTTTTACAGATTGATGTGGCGGCATGTCTTCATAAAAGGCCTTTACTGGATCGCCTTCTAGAATCATCCCTGCACGGTTCGCTTTGCTGGTTACTTTATATTCACCATATGTAAAGCGATTTAAAGTTTCTTCATCAAAGTCTTCTGCTCCTTTATTTAACACTACATGGAACATATCAGACATATAGTTGAAAGAAAGTGCGTAACCATCAATACCCCAATCCGTTTTATGTGTAACCTTCAAGTTATCAAATAATTTAAGATGACGTTTAGTATAGTTACGTTTCATATTAATCGCATCACCTGCTTGCAATGCACGTCCTTCGTAACCACCTATTTTAGATAGGAAGTCTGTTGAAGTTGAACCTAGCCACTCTTCAAGTTCTACTCCGCCGCCGATTGCTAAGTAAACACGAGATGTACGGTTAGATTCAGAGAACTGTAGGACATCTCCTTTTTCTACTAAATACAATTTGTTCGGCAAAATACGCATGTTTTGTGTCCATGCTTTGAAGTTGCCGCCAGAAAGTGCAATTAAAGTCGGCTCAGTGAAGCGAATACGCGCCATTTTTGTCGTCATCTCTAACGTTGCTTCATTTTTATCATTCGCAACCAAGCGATTCGCTATTTCATGTGCTAAGAAATCAATTGCACCGCCAGGAATAACGCCATCATGCTCGTAACCTTGTCGTCCAAAGTCTTGGAAGCTTGAAAAAAGTCCTGGATTTTCTATTATGATTGACATGATTCACTGCCTCCTTCACTTTCATTTTCAGGTTCAGCTGGTTTGAACCGTACAGTATCACCTAACTTCAATAAAGTGAAGTCTTCTTTTTCTGGGTTGAATAAACGGACAGGTGTATAACCGATAACAAGCCAGTCACCGTATGTATCAGTTGTGACTACACCACATTTCTTACCTTCAAGGATGACAGATCCTGCTGGAATAAATTTTTGTTCATCTCCTGTATGGTTAACATAAATACGTTCATTTAATCCTGTTAGATACGGGAATCCTGGTGAATAGCCCATCATCGATACGAAGTATGTTTTATTCGCATGCAATGAAATAAATTCTTCTTCACTCATTCCGAAGTATTCTACCAACTCTGCTAAATCTGGACCGTATTCGCCACCATAGTAGACAGGTAATTCTACAGGCATTTTTACAGCATCCCCATGTCTGACTTCGATTTTGATAGAGTGCAGTAAATCCGTCATATATTGGAACGGTGATGTAATATGATGATGTTTCATCATATCTCGCGCATTATAGACAATCATCATATCAGATTCAGTCGGCACGATTTCTGTAATAAATGGATAGTTTTGTTCTAATAAATACGAACGTAATGCTAACAGGTCTTCTGTTGTATGTTGCGTGACTTCTTTCTCCACAGAAACCACAATTGCTTTGTCACCTTGACTATAAATTTTCATAATGCACCTCTGGTCTTCATTGATTATAAAAGATATTTAGTAACCTTAAAATATACGTCATCATCATCTTCATAAAGTAATATACGAGCACGAGTTGGATAAGCAGCATTATACCTACGACGGCTTTTGCTGCTAAAGGTTTCTGCTGTTGTAGGAAATAGCGTGCCAGCCGCTTCGCAACCCAAATTACCACAATGATTAATATCAGGACTATTCCAATCATGCTGCCACCTTTTTAAACCCTTCTGCTACTTATAAGTTTAATCATACTTAATTTTAAAGATTAATCTGTATCTCGGCAACCTCTCGCAAGCTATTTATCAAGAAAAGCTCCGCTTCATGTGCCTCCAATTTTTCTCTCAACTCATCTATTGTATAATCTCTTTCTTCTGCTTTACCTTCATCTAATAACTGTACACGCATGCACCCTTTTAAGAAATCATTATTAAAACAAGGTGTGTAGAATTTACCTTGTTCTTTGATCAGCACATTACCGATATCAAACTCTAAAATTTTACCTTGCAGATTATAAAAAAGAACAACATCTGTCTCATGAAGATGTTCTACATGTTCACGATGAGACGTTTTATTGACATATTGCCACTTTGGGTAATCCGAACGCATCAATTGCGCTTGAGCAGTGAAACTACTTTTTTCAGGTAAGTCGACACATTGATAAGTCAATTCGCCAGATTCATCTGCCATGACTTTCAAACGATAAGTGCCTGTTGGATATTCCTTTTTAATATCTGCGATAAATGCTTCCCACTGAATTTCAGGTAATGGAATAGAAAGCTCCTTAGCTGACTGTAAAATACGTGCTTTGTGATAATCTCGACGTGGAATTTTACCTTCTGATAAACGCATTGTCTCAAATAAGTACATCATTATCACTCCAATATTTTAGTTTTCGCTTCAAACTCTGCGACTTCTGCTTCTGGATCTGAATCAATCGTAATACCTGCACCTACACCATAGACTGCTTCGTCTTCAATATATTGCACCGTACGTATCGGTACATTAAATATTGAGGGACCGTTTGGAATCATTAACCCGATGGTACCACAATATACATGTCGCGGTGTGCCTTCTAATGCTTTAATATAGCGCATCGTATTTAATTTAGGTGCACCAGTAATCGAACCGCATGGAAAGAGTGCAGTCAAAATACGTTGTAATGACGTTGCTTGCGGTAATTGTCCTGTAACCATACTCGTCATTTGAAAGACAGTTTGATAACGTTCAATATGAAACGGTTGATACACTTTCACACTGCCTGGTTTTGAAATACGTGCAATATCATTACGTAATAAATCTACTATCATCACATTTTCAGCTTGATCTTTTTTAGATTGTGCGAGTTGTTGATAATAATAGTCATCCTCTGCTTTATCTTTCCCTCTTGGCATAGTGCCTTTCATCGGTTTACTTAATACCACGTCCTCCATCGTTTTAAAAGAACCTCTTTGAAAGAACAATTCAGGTGAAATCGAGGCGATTTGTAGTTCATCGGTATCAAGCAACGCTGTATAATTACCGTGACTGCTTCGTGTTAAATAATCATACATTTCGCTGATAGGCATACGGATACGATCATACATACGTGTTGTATAGTTCACTTGATATGTATTCCCTTCTACAATCGCATCTTGAACTTGTTGGATATGTTGAATCATAGTTGGCTTCGACAAACGAAAATGAAAGTGCGGACGTGCTGCTACAGCCTTATCTTTTACTTCTTCCCTTGTTTCAGGTGCTTCAAATATATAGGCTGCCGCATAAACATAATTGGAAGTTTCTGGTAGATGTACTGCCATTTCAGAATTAAAGGCAGGTGCCGCTTCGTAAGGTAAATACAGACAAACAAAATGACCTGCCTGATGTGCTTGTTCAGCAAAATCAATGACTTCATGTACCTCATTTAAATCATAAGCAATCTTTTGATCAAGAATTGTCTTGAAACAATATTGGTACTGCTTATAATCTGTTTCATCTGTGTAATATCGATAATTAAAGTGCGCGCGCAATATTTTCACCTGCCTGTTGAAGAAATAGTCGAATTTGTGCATGGCCATATTCACTCAATATAGATTCAGGATGATATTGCACACCATAAATCGGATAACTTCTATGCGCCACTGCCATCACAATTTGCTCTTCGTTATATGCTGTGACTTCTAGCTCACTTGGCATGCGCAATGCATCTGCACATAAGGAGTGATAACGCATCACATGAAATTGTTTAGGCAGTCCCGCAAAAATACCTTGCTCATTTGTGGTAATCAACGTAGTGTGGCCATGTACAGGACGTGAACTATGAATAATAGCACCACCGTAATGTTCAACAATAAGTTGAAATCCTAAGCACACACCTAAAATAGGTACACTATCTTCAAACGTGCTAAGGACTTCATGTAAAATCGGATAATCACTTGGACTTCCTGGACCTGGGGAAATCACAATCGCATGCGGCTGCATCGTTTTTAATGTTTCTATATCTACGTCATCTACATCGATAACTGTCACACGTTCATTACTTTCTGTCTTCAGATAATCTACTAAGTTATATGTAAATGAGTCTTTGTTATCTATCATTATAATCATACTTAACTTGTCCCCTTACTCAACATTCTATTTGTTTCGTCGAACAATGCTTTTAACTTCATTTTACAAGATGTCACACGATTTTGTAATAGCAGAAGCAGAGACACCTTGATTTTATTTAGGAAATATATTATTCTATCTATCGACATAGAAACACAGAGGTTCCTAGCTGATACCCTCTATAAAAAACTAGACTTTTACTTTCAATCGTCTATCTTTTATAGAGATAGTCAATATACTACGTCATTGTCTATATCAACTCGAACCTAAAAGCGTTATTTTGAATCATCAAGATACACGCACTTTAGCGTTCGAGTTTTTTTATTGATCGAGCTAGGTCATCACTTTAAAGGAGAGATTGACTTATGGCACCCCATAAACTTGATGATGATAAAGCACTCGTCGTTTTCAGCGGCGGACAAGACAGTACGACTTGTCTCTTTTATGCGAAAGCAAAATTCAAAGAAGTAGAACTTGTGACTTTCCAATACGGTCAACGTCACGATACTGAAATTGAAGTCGCTAAACAAATCGCACAAGAACAAGGATTAAAGCACCACATTTTAGACATGTCTTTATTATCTCAACTCACACCGAATGCGTTAACCCAACATGATTTACAAATTGAAGATACTGATGATGGTGTACCAAACACCTTCGTTCCAGCACGTAACTTATTATTTTTATCGTTTGCGGGCGCGTTAGCTTATCAGATTAAAGCACGTCACATTATTACAGGTGTCTGTGAAACAGACTTCTCTGGTTATCCGGATTGTCGCGATGATTTTGTGAAATCCATGAATGTCACATTGAATTTATCGATGGATAAAAACTTTGTCATTCATACACCATTAATGTGGTTAGACAAAAAAGAAACTTGGGCATTAAGTGACGAACTTGGTGTCTTAGATTATGTAAGATATAACACATTGACTTGCTATAACGGGATTATCGCAGATGGCTGCGGTGAATGTCCGGCTTGTCAATTACGCGCACGTGGTTTAAATGCTTATTTAGCAGAAAAAGGAGTGAACTGATTTTGTTACAACAAATTTATCCAACAGTTGCCCATCCCTATGCTTTCGAATTAAATAAAGATTTCCATTTTGCAGCTGCACACTATATCCCTTGCGAAGATGCAGGTAAATGTGTACGTACGCATGGTCACACTTATTTCGTTAATTTAACTATCGTTGGTGACGAACTTGATCATAGCGGTTTCTTAATCAACTTTGCAGCATTAAAAAAACAAATTCATGAGCAGTTCGATCATTATTTATTAAATGATTTACCGCAGTTCAAAGATAAAATGCCATCTACTGAAGTGGTCGCACAAACGATTTGCCAACTTACAGAAGAAATTTTAGAGAAACAGCCGAACCGTCCAAAATGTGCACAAGTCTATTTACGTGAAACTCCATCTAGCTATGTGGTTTATCGTCCTAAGGAGTTCCGTCATGGCTAAAATTCCTGTATTAGAAATTTTCGGACCGACCATTCAAGGTGAAGGCCGTGTCATCGGACGTAAAACAATGTTCGTACGAACTGCTGGCTGTGATTATCGATGCAGCTGGTGTGATTCCAGTTTCACTTGGGATGGCAGTATGAAAGATGAAATTCAAATGATGACTGCAGAAGAAATTTATGACCGACTTTATGAAATCGGCGGCGATTGCTTTAATCATGTCACAATTTCAGGCGGTAATCCTGCATTAATTAAAGGTATTCAAGATTTAGTGGATCTCTTTGAAGAAAAGAACATTGAAAGTGCATTAGAAACACAAGGAAGTCGTTTCCAACCGTGGATGCGCCAAATCAATGATTTAACAATCAGTCCTAAACCACCGAGTTCAGGTATGAAACCAAACATACAAATACTTGATGAAGTAATTGAACAATGTGTTAAAGAAACATTAAATCTTAAAGTTGTCGTTTTTGATGATGACGACTATGAATTCGCTAAATATATACATCATCGTTATCCAGATCTCCCATTTTATTTACAAGTCGGCAATCCTTACTTAGATGACGAAGTAGAAAATCATACAGCACGTTTGCTTGAACGTTACGAAAATCTTGTAGATAAGGTTATGCAAACCAATGATATGAATCAAGTCTATGTTTTACCACAATTGCATACATTACTTTGGAGTAATATGAAAGGTGTATAAGTTTCGGGCTGCAGAATGCCCGAGCTTTTTTAATTTTAAAGTGTTTTCAAATGCTTAAATGTACTGAAATTGGTATAATATTCCAGTGAATATTAGAAGTCAGGAGACGCACCCTATGCTCATCTACATAATTATCAACATTGCGATTATATCAGCTTCCATTTTGATTGATATGTATTTACAATCTAACAATCAAGTCAAATTAAGTACGATTCTTATTGCAGTTTCAATAAACAGTGTGATTAATCTTATCGTCATCGGAAAGTATGATTTTATTTCGCATGCGATGGTTGCGTTTATATTAATTTGGACATTACTCGCACTGTTGACTGATCGAAAATTTAAGCCTATTGTCTTTACGACACAAAAATTCATGGCTTTTATTGTCTTTACTTTATTGAGTCTTTCTTTGTTCATCGTATTCAATACGAGTGAAAAATCTTATTATATGTCCGTTCCATATTTAGCACCTGTTTTCTTCTTAATCGGAGCATCTTTCATCTTCTTAACCATTTTTGAAAGCTCTGAAGATACAAGCTTTCGTAGTCATTTCATGAAGAATAAGCCTAAATCACTGACAATCGGCACATTATTAATTATTATTTCATTTCTTGTAATGAATTTATTAACTCCTTTCTGGTATGTTTACCTAATTATTTACTTAATATTAATTTTATTTATCTTGTGGACAAAACCTTTTTTAAAAAATTGATTTAAGATGATTACTTATCATGTATTAGTGGTAAACATTAACAAGCACAATAAAAAAGTATTGTCAGTATTGAATTAGGAGGCTACTATTATGGGATTAATATTAATGATTATCGTCGGAGGCCTAATCGGTTGGTTAGCCGGCGCAATTTTAGGTAAAGATATTCCAGGAGGAATCTTAGGTAACATTATTGCTGGTATTGTCGGCGCTTGGCTTGGCTCAGCAATCTTCGGTGATTGGGGTCCATCACTAGGCGGCATTGCGATTTTCCCAGCATTAATCGGTACAATTTTATTAATTGTAATCCTTTCATTAATCTTGGGTGCAATCCACAAAAACAAAAGAAAATAAGTCTTAATACTTAATGTTTATTAACATACGACTTGCAGCAACATCATTCAATGGTGTTGCTGTTTTTTTATTTCATTTGATTAAATAACCTTTAATTAAATTGCGCATCATTTTCTTTTTAATAGTATTACATATCTTTCGTTTGATATAATGAAGAAAAAGTAGAAGGAGTGCGAATCATCTTGAAAAAGAAAGTAAAGTTGAATAACGATGTGAAAATTCCTCGTATAGGTTTAGGAGTCTACAAAATTGACGAAAAGCATATGGAATCTGCAGTCAAAGCTGCTGAAGATTCTGGCTATCGTGCTTTTGATACCGCTTATTTCTATTTCAACGAAAAAGAATTAGGTGAAGCAATTAAAAAAAGTAAAGTCCCCCGTGAAGATCTCTTTATTACGACTAAGTTATGGAATGATTATCAAGGTTATGACAGCACAAAAGCTTACTTTGAAAAATCATTAGAGAATCTTGGTGTAGATTATTTAGATATGTTTTTAATTCACTGGCCATGTGAAGCAGACGGCTTATTCATTGAAACATATCAAGCAATGGAAGAACTTTATAAAGAAGGACGCGTTAAAGCAATCGGTGTCTGCAACTTCCAACAACATCACTTAGAAAAATTAATGGAACATACTGAAATTGTGCCGGCGGTTAACCAAATCGAATTCCACCCATACTTAAACCAACAAGACTTACAAGACTTCTGTGATAAACATGGTATAAAAGTTACCGCTTGGATGCCTTTAATGCGTGGACGTGGTTTATTTGAAGATCCGGTTATCGCAAAGCTAGCTGAAAAATATGAAAAAACACCTGCGCAAATCATCTTAAATTGGCATTTAATGCATGATAGAATTGTGATTCCTAAGTCTCAAACTCCTTCAAGAATCAGCGAAAACTTTGAAGCAATTGACTTTGAATTACGAGATAAAGACGTTAAAAAAATCGATCAGTTAAATCAGAACTTACGCCAAGGTAAGCACCCTGATGACGTTAAAATCGGTACGTTAAAATAACTTAATTCAAGTTCATATATAACGAAAGGACAGTGCAGAGCGCGAAACTCTGTACTGTCCTTATTTTTACTTTTCCGCTTATGTGAAAGCTATTTACTGTCTATCAGATTTTATTTTGATATTCATTATTTTTAACTTTTTTAAGATGCATGACTTCACGAACTGTGATTACAAGTAAAATAATTACACCGGCTGTGAAGATTAAGTCCCAAGGCAATCTGCCCCATAATAACCAAAAGACTGAGTCTTTTTGATAGAACTCTGTCAATCTTGCATGCCAGTAACCATGTTTCAATGCATCTGTAAGTTGAATATAACCTACTGGAAGCAATGTCACAAAGACCATGCCAGCTAAACCAATATTTAATAACCAGCATGAAATAGAAATCCATTTTTCAACTTTCTTCGTCCAGAATTCAGGTTTAGTAATACTTCTTAATACATATAACATAATCGCAATTGAGAACATACCATACACACCGGCCATTGAGCCATGTGCGTGCGCAGATGTCCACTGTGTTCCGTGTTCAAAGTAGTTAATGGCTGGCGCATTAATCAAGAATCCTAGTGCACCCGCACCAATTGCGTTCCATAATCCTGTAGAAGCTAAGAAGATGAATGTACCTTTGTATGGGAATTCAATTTTACTGAATTTATAAACACGATAATGGGTGTAAGCTTCCCAAATTAATAAACATAACGGTACAACTTCTAAAGCAGAGAAGCTTGAACCTAATGCTAACCAAATTGAATGGTCGCCTTGCCAGTAATAATGGTGCCCCATTCCTACAATACCTGTACCTAGTAATAAAATGATTTGGAAGTACAATGCACGAATTGTAGAATGTATTGTCGTTAATTTCATATCTACCATTAAGAAACCAATTAAAATAACCGCAAAAGCTTCAAAGATGCCTTCTACCCATAAGTGTACAATCCACCAACGCCAATAATCTGCGAAAGTGACATGTGAGTTAGGCATAATAAAGAGTGATGCTAAGTAGAACATTGGAATTGCGATTGCGCCAATAAACAAGAGTAAGATTAAACGCTTACGATGTTGTTCACTGCCATCTTTAATCGCTGGGATGAAGCCTCTGGCTAAAATAATCATCCATAGCACCATACCGATGATAAATAGAATTTGCCAGAATTTACCAAGCTCAATATATTCCCAACCGAAATGACCGAATAACCACCATTTATCGTTAATCCAGCCAAGAATATTGCCCCATTCACCTATCATACTACCGCCAGCAACAATCAATAATGCGACGAATAAGATATCGACTAATTTACCTTGATGTTTAGGCTCTTTACCGAGCACCCTCGGCACAATATAGATCCCTGTCGCAAGCCATGTTGTAGCCACCCAGAAGATCACCAACTGCAAGTGCCATGTCTTCGCAATGTTGAATGGGAATAGTTTTTGAAGCGGAATACCAAAGAATTCATTTTCCACATAATAATGGGCCATTAATTCACCTAATAAGATTTGAATTAAAAACAGCACCATCACAATCACAAAGTATTTGGCTGTTTTGGCCTGACTTGATGAAATTGTATCTTGAATTTTAATTTCAGGTAAACGACGTTCACTATCATATGTTGATTCCATGTCGAATTGATAACGTCTTTGGAAGTAAATAATAATCGCAACACCAGCGACTAATATCGCAACGGAAATTGCTGACCATATCAATGCTTCACTTGGCATTGTATTACCCGCTTGTTCATCAAATGGCCAGTTGTTTGTATATGAGAAATCTCTATCTGGACGGTCTGTTGAAGATAACCATGCACCCCAGAAGAAGAAATCACTCAAATGCTCAATTTTATTCCCTTTGACCATATAATCATCTGTCTTGATTTGATCAATCATATTTTGTGGTAACCCTGCTTGCTTGGGATTATTCACAAACTCTTTATGATAATAATCTCTGACATAATTCAAGCCTGCAACTTGTGCATCTGTTAATACAAGTTCATCTTTAGCTTTTGAATAGCGATTCACCCGTATTTCTTTTTTAACTTTGTCTTCAATGCCTGCTTTTTGCATTTGGTTTAATTGTTTAAAAGGTTTATCATAAAGATGTTCAGCATAATAGTAATGCATCCCTTTTAAATAATGATGCAATGTTTCTGCAGTATAATCAGGACCTAAATAAGATCCGTTTCCTAAATATGAACCATAATCCGTCAATCCATATTTTTCATAAATGGCTTGACCACTGATTAGTTCGGATTTAGAAATGACCGTCTGTCCACTTTCGTTCACCACTTTTGTTGGACGAGGCGCTTCATTTTTAAATATCAACCAACCACCAGCTAGCAAAATACCGAATACGGCGACTAATATTGTTACTAAGACTTTCGACAATCTACTGTATGGATTTTTCATCCCGATTTCTCTCCTCAGTAACTTCGACTCTCAACTTCAGAATACGCCTACTGTAATTGATAGTAAATATCATTCTCAATTAGTTCTTAATTTTGTCATAAATGTATTTATACATAAATTGTTGTTTTCTTCGATTTTAGTTTTATTTTAATATGTTTATTGTTAAGCAAACTTTGTGTTCTACAAATGTTTTAATAAGCGGTATGGTCTCTACTTCTTAATATTTTTTATTAATCTACTGATATTGGGAATCATTTTCAATTATTCAGAAATTTGTCACAAACGATTGATTTAAAGTTTATTTACACTTATAGTGTTTAAAGTAATTTTTATGACGTTTATTTTAATATTAATACTCCTTTTGTAAGTTACTTTAGTTTCTATACGGGTAAATTTATAATAAATTTCCTTGAAGTTTTTATGAAGATTACAATAATACTTTTAATTTAGAACACTTTTTGTTTTTATTTATCACTATTCTTCTTATAATGGAGATGAGTCGAAAAGGAGCGTATATTATGATTACTAAAACTGATATTGTAGCGAACGTTGTGACAGACTATCCGAAAACTGCTGATATCTTCAAACGTTCTGGTATAGATTTTTGTTGTGGCGGCCAAGTTTCTATTGAAGAAGCTGCGAAAGATAAAAAAAGAGTTGTTTTAGAAGATTTATTAGCCGAACTTGATGAAGCAAGTAAACAAAATGCCGGAGGACAAGGCTTAAATCCTAAATATTTAAGCATCCCTTCTTTAATTCAATACATCCAAGATGCATACCACGAACCAATGAAAGAAGAGTTCAAAAACTTAACACCTTATGTGACTAAACTCGCAAAAGTTCACGGTCCAAGTCATGAGTACTTGTTAGAATTAAAAGATTTATATACAACATTTAAAAACAACATGTTAGAACATACACAAAAAGAAGATGAAAAAGACTTCCCTCAACTTATCGCATTTGCGAATGGCGAGAATGTTGATAACGTAGAAGCAATTATCGAAGATTTAACTGCAGATCATGACAGTACAGGTAACTTGTTACGTAGAATGGATGAAATTACGAATGATTTCCAACCGCCTATCGAAGCTTGCGGAACATGGCGTTTAGTGTACACTCGTTTAGCTGCGTTAGAAAATGCGACATTACAACACGTACATTTAGAAAACCACGTTTTATTCGAAAAATGTCGCGAACAATTACAACAAGGCTAATTTAACTTTATATTTAGCGTGAATATCTTATAAAACTAAACAGACAAGGTTGAAGATGTGATTATATCTTCAACCTTGTCTGTTTTTTCTTTTCAAATTCATTAGGGATTAGTTCTTATCTTTTATCTGTAATACTTACTTTTACTTTCTACGCTTTTCTTTTCTACTGTTTTATAATTTTGGCAAAGATACGATCATCGTAGTTCCTACTTCAGGTTCACTTTCAACTTGAATCGTACCGCCGATTTGTTTCACCAGTTCTTGTGTGATGTATAACCCTAAACCAGAACCGCCTGTATGGTAATTTCTAGAATCTTCTACTCTGAAAGTACGCTCAAAAATACGCTTAATATCTGCTTTCGCAATTCCGATGCCTTTATCTTTGATGTAAATTTGGATATGTTTTTCGCTTTCAGCAAGACAAATATAAATTGGACTACCTGATGGCGAAAAGTTCATCGCATTATCAATTAAGTTCGTAATGATACGTTCTAACGGTTGCGGATATTGTTTGAAAGGTGCCAACTTATCACAAAACTTCACTTCTAAATGTCTGTTGTCTATTTTCATACGTTGTTCATAGCCATTTAGTATATTCAATAATAATTGGTCGATTTGAATTGTTTCTACTACATAAGTATTCGGAGCATCTAATGTTGCGACATGCGTTAACTCGTCAAACATTTTGGATAGGCGATTAGATTGTTTGATTAAGGTGTCATAGGCTTCCTGACGATCTATTTGTGAGTGAACGACACCGTCTTTTAGTGCTTCTGAATACGAAATAATACAAGCGAGCGGTGTTTTTAAATCATGTGCTAAATTTTGAATCAATTCATACTTCTCTTGTTGTTCTGACTTAATTTGAGCCATTTGTTTAGTAATCTCATGCGCCATTTTATTAAAGGAATGACTCAGTTCTTTAATTTCTCTCGGTGAAGTAAATTGCGTAGGTTCCATCTCGTAATTACCATCTGCGAATTGTTTCGTTCTGACATTGAAATGTTTAATCTTTTGAACGAGTGGTGTTAAAAAGAAACTGCAGATGAATAAGGTTAAACAACTCGATACTATAGCGCTAATCGTCAATAACACTGTGGTATGACCATTGAACAACATCAGTTTATAAGCAATACCAAGGATGGTAGAGGCCAATAATACACTAGATAACACTCCGATAATCACTTGTGTTCTGATTGAAAACATTTAGTCTGCTTTCCTTTCAAACTTATAACCAAGACCCCATACTGTGGTAATCGTGTAAGCGTCGAAATGAAATTGTTCGAACTTTTCTCTGATGCGATGAATATGTACATTGACTGTACTTGCATCTTCGTAATAATCATAACCCCATACTTCTTCTAACAATTGCGATTTAGATATCGCTTGATTTTCATGCGTTGCTAAATACCACAACAATTCAAATTCTTTAATTCTCAAGTTCACCACAGCACCATTAATTTCCACACTTTTTTGTTGATCATTCAACTTTAAAGTATCAAAAGTTAAAGCTGTTTGTGCTGACTGACTGCGCTTAACGCGGCTCAACAAATTATTCGCACGTAACACGAGTTCTCTTGGACTGAAAGGCTTCTTTAAATAGTCATCTGCGCCGAGAGTCAAAGCATAAATGGTGTCATGTTCTTTTGTTTTTGCGGACATATAAATAAATGGAATGTCCAGTTGTCGTTGTTTCATTTCCTTAATCACTTCATAACCATCTACATTCGGCATCATGATGTCTAAAATAATTAAATCAATTGATGGGTCAAGTTGGTTCAAAGCATCTTCCCCATTATGTGCAGTTAATACTTTATAACCTTCATATTCGAAGTACGTTTGGCAGATGTCGACCATGTCTTGTTCATCATCAACGATTAAGATTGTGTTCACGTCTTGTATCACCTTTTTCTTTAATATATGCGATTACAGCACTCAATGAAATTTGTTTTAATAAGTTTTTATTCATTAACAATATAATAAAGAGTGCTAATTGAACAGGATACGTAAATATCATATCTGATAAAATATAATTTAGCATAACAAAGGCGCCAAAGAAACTTGCAATATGTGACAGAATTCCTAATATTAACCCTAAACCAATCGCAATTTCCCCTAAAGGTACAATTACATTAAAGACGGGAGCACTGTGCGCGACGATGTGTTCAAAAAAGAGTTTGAACCACACTGGAGAATCTTCATTCTTAATCACAACTGGGATCAGCGGTTCTATTTTAAAACCACCTGTTAACTTCTCCCAACCTTGAGCTAAAATGTAGCCGCCGGCTATAATACGAATTAAAAATAAAATTACGAGTTCAATCGTACGTAGATAATGTTTCATGAAATCACTTCTCTTCTCGTTGAATTATCACTTTAACCTTCTATTTTACTTTTGCGGCACCGAAGATAACGTGCGCTTTCTTACAATAAATCGTCACTTCATTATATTGATCTAAGTCAGCGTCTTTGATGTCGAAAGTTTGTTTTGGTTTATTGTAGTCGACCATTTCTAGTTGTTTGCCCTCTTTAATATTGCCGTCCTTTGTCAGATAGACGTACAAATCTGGACCTTTCGCAGATTTAAAATCTGTTAACTTAATTTGGTGATTTTCGATTTTAACGTGACCAGACACTTCCTCTTCACCTGATTTAAATTCACCTGTCAGCACTTTATGGTGATTGTGTTTATGTTCATGTGATGTCTGTTCTGTTTTTTCTTTGGGCTGTTCATCTTTTTCATTATTACAACCTGCTAAAGTAATACTTGTTGCTAAAAGTGTAGTAGCTAATAAATATGTTTTACTATTCATCATAAACCCTCATTTCATTTTATTTTTGTAATGATTAATCTTATTATAAATGAGTGATTTATATCATACCATTAACTATTTATTAACTAAGTTATAACTTCAATTCATGTCGGATTTGTGTCTAAACATTAAAAAATCCCTTTTAAACCTAGTACTTTAAGTACGGTCTAAAAGGGATTTGACAGTATTACGATTATTCATCGTTATCTTTTTTATCTCTTTTGTTTCTTTTATTATTGTTGTCATCGTCTTCATCTTCTTCTGAAAGAGACTGACGTTCAGCGTTATATTCATATTTTAAAATGACTGTGATGATTTGGTGATTTTCAATATCTGAAATAATCCAGCGATCAAAATACGTATCGACGTAGTCATTTTTCTGTAAGTTTGTATTATGTGCTTGTAACCATCCGCCGATTGTATCGATATCTTCAGAGTCATCAAACTCGATACCTAATTGATCTGTTAAATCTTCTAACAACACACGACCATTGATTTGGTATGTGTCATCATTTAATTTAATCACATCATTCACTTCATTATCATCGAATTCATCACGGATTTCACCCACGATTTCTTCTAAGATATCTTCCATTGTTAAGATACCAGCAGTTCCGCCGTATTCATCAATAACCAAACTGATGTGTACACGTTCGCGTTGCATTCTGATTAATGCATCACTGATGCGTGTTGTTTCTGAAATCAATGGCAATTCATGAATATAATTTGCAATCTTGATAGGTTTGCCTGAAGCATACTCTGTCAAGAATTCTTTCACATTAATAAAACCTTTGATATGGTCTTTGTCGCCGTCTTCTGTAATTGGGTAACGAGTGAATTGGTATTCTTTAAGTGTCTCTAATAGTTCGTCTACAGTAAAAGGTTCATTTAAAGTGACCATTTGTGTTCTTGGGACCATGACATCTTTCGCTTGTCTCTCATCAAATGAGAAGATGTTTTGCATATAAGCAAGTTCTGTCTGGTTAATCTCACCGCTGTTATAGCTGTTGTTGATAATCATTTTAATTTCTTCTTCTGACATCGCGTCATTGTTTTCATCTGGATCAATACCAAATAGACGGATAATCATTCGTGCAGAACCATTCATTAACCAAATTAATGGTTTCATGATTAAGCCGAAGTAGTAAAGCGGACGTGCATAAAGTAACGCAACTTTCTCAGTGTGCTGAATCGCAAATGTTTTAGGTGCCAATTCACCTAATACTACATGCAGATATGTCACAACTAAGAATGAAATAACGATTGAAATGGTTGTATTCAAAGCATCGGGTAACGGTATCAGTTCAAAAATAGGATGTAATAATTTAGAAAAGACAGGTTCACCTAACCAACCTAGTCCTAAAGATGTAACAGTGATACCGAGCTGACATGCTGATAAGTAGTAGTCAAGATTTGAAATCATTTTCTTGACGACAGCCGCACTGCCGTTGCCTTCTGCAACCATTTCTTCAATTTTAGTAGCTCTGACTTTCACCAAAGCAAATTCTGATCCAACAAACACAGTAGTCAGTGCGATTAAAAATATAAATATTAACAAGTTTATTATGGTCGTACTATCCAATTAGTTCCCTATTGCTAGGGATTCACCTCCAAGTTATATGCCGCTATGTACGGCAATGATGTTTAGCGCATCGTTTTGAGCAAAGTGACAAATGCCTAGTTCATCCTTCCCATTTCCACAGCGACACCTCCCAACTAGCGTAAAATCTAACAAGATTATCATATCATAATCACCATTCAAATAGTAATTTTTTCAGACTGAATTCAAGTTATTTTTTTGGTATTTTATGATACCTCTTTACAAATAAAAATAAACAGCTAAGAAGCGAGTCAGCCCGATAAACAGGCTGTCTCTCTTAACTGTTTATTCGAATATACATTTACCTACCACAGTAAATTAGATTCGTGATGCGTGTCATTTCTAATAGCACGCCTTTACTATAATGCGCTAAATTCTCGTAAAATTCAACTCATTATTCATCCATTGATTCAGATGCGGCAATTTCGTCTGCTGTCGGTTTACGTTTGATGAAACCGTAAATCACTGCAGAGATGGCTGCGCCGACTAAAATCGCTAGAATTGTTTGTAATGAATGGGAGAAGTCAGTACCTAAGATAACAAAGATACCACCATGCGGTGCTCCGATAGATGAACCTAAGCCAAGTGCAATGGCACCGCCGATACCTGAGCCGATCATCATTGACGGAATTACGCGAATTGGGTCAGCTGCCGCAAATGGAATAGCACCTTCTGTAATGAATGATGCACCCATCACAAAGTTAGGTACAATTGAACCACGTTGTGTTTTTGTAAACTTACGTTTAAAGAACAACATTGAAAGTGCTAATGCAATCGGTGGAATCATACCGCCGACCATAGCTGCTGTAATTGGTGCAGCGTTACCTTCTGTTAATGCCGCTGTTGCGAATACGTAAGCTGCTTTGTTGAATGGACCACCCATATCAATGGCCATCATGGCACCAATCACTAAACCAAGTAACATAATGTTTGCTCCTGATAAACTGTTTAAACCGTTTAATAATAAATGGTTCACCCAAGCTGCTGGTGGGTTAAATACATAAACCATTAACAGACCTGTAATAGTGACAGATAAAATCGGATAAATTAATGTTGGTTTTAAACCTTCAAGTGATTGTGGCATACGACGCGTCATCACTTTGATGCCTTCTGTTAAATAACCTGCTAAGAAACCGGCAATAATACCGCCGATAAATCCAGAGTCACCGCTCATTGCTAACATACCGCCGACTAAACCAGCTGCCATACCTGGTTTTTCAGCAATGCTGCGTGCGATGAATGCTGATAAAATTGGAATAATTAAGTAGAACGCACTGTTCTTACCAATGTTCCACAATTGTTCAGCAAATGCATTATACTCTGAAGATTTCGGATCGAATGAGTTTGGTCCGAACAAGAATACAATTGCCATTAAAATACCACCGGCAATTACAAGTGGCAACATGTTAGAAACACCGTTCATTAAGTGCTTATAAATTGTTTTGCCGACACTTTGTTTTTCTTGTTTACCGCTTGCTTGACCTTTACCTCTGCCTTCTCTTGCTTTAAATGGTGTACGGTCAGTTGCTAAAGCAAGGTCGATTAATTCTTCTGGACGTTTGATGCCGTCAGCAACAGGAACTTCTACGACGTTTTTGCCATCGAAACGATCTGTTTCTACATGCACGTCCACTGCAACAATAACACCTTGTGCTTTATCAATATCTTCAGTAGTTAAACGGTTTTTAATACCACTTGACCCGTTTGTTTCAACTTTCATTTTGACGCCCATTTTTTTCGCTTGTTTCAATAAAGCATCTTTTGCCATATACGTATGTGCAATACCCGTTGGACATGCTGTCACACCGATAACATATGGCTCTTCAGATTCAGCGTCTTTATTCGCTTCAACTGGCGCTGTTTCCTCTTCTTCATCTGGTGCTTCATCGTCTGCACGATCAATAATTGTCAAAACTTCATCTGGTGTTTCTGCGTTTAACAACGCTTTTCTGACATCGTCATCCATTAAGACACCAGATAATTTAGCTAACGCGTCTAAATGTGTTTGTGCCCCGCCTTCAGGTGCTGCAATCATAAAGAATAAGTGTGCAGGTTGTCCGTCTAAACTTTGATAATCTACGCCGGCTTTTGATTTACCGAAGGCAATAGCCGGCTTTTTCACTGCATCAACTTTCGCATGGGGAATCGCAATCCCTTCACCGATACCTGTTGTACTTTGCCCTTCACGTGCCATAATCGCTTCTTTGAACGCTTTGACATCGCTTAAAATACCTGCATGGTCTAATTGATCCACTAAAGCATCAATGACACCTTCTTTTGATGTCGCATCTAAATCCATCGCGATTGTCTCTCGCGTTAATAATTCAGTGATTCTCATATTTTTCTCACTCCTATTTCAAGTCCGTTAATTCAATTTCAGAACGTACTTTTTCTATCATTTCTTTGTTTGCTAAATCTTGACTGAATGCTGTTGCTGTTCCAGAGGCTACGGCATTACGAAATACTTCATGTACATCAAAACCTTGTGCTAAACCTGCTAACATACCTGCAACAGTACTATCTCCAGAACCCACTGTATTTAATACATTGCCTTTTGGTACAGAAGCTTTAATACAATGTTCAGCATCAATATAAATTGCACCCTCACCGCCAAGTGAAACAATCACTGCTTGTGCGCCTTTATCAAGAATAGCTTTTCCGTGTGTCACTACATCATTATCAGAAGTGATTTTTGTATCAAACATGACTTCTAATTCATCTTTATTCGGTTTAATAAAGAACGGGTTATATGGCAATACAGTCTCAACTAAGTCTTTTTCTGCATCTACAACTAATTTTGCGCCAGTTTTTTGTGTGATTTTCGCAATTTGTTCATAGGCATTATCAGGAATACTTTTCGGTACACTTCCTGCCACAACAACAGTGTCATCAGCATTCGTGTTTTTAATTTGTGTTAATAACGCTTCAAACGCTTGATTTGAAATAGTAGGTCCACCTGCATTGATTTCTGTTTCTTGACCTGATTTTAATTTCACATTGATACGTGTATCTTCTTCTACTTCAATAAAATCATTTTTAATACCAGCTTGTTGTAAAACATCTTGGATAAATTTCCCAGGAAATCCACCAACAAATCCCAATGCAGTCGAAGGTGTTTCTAAAGTGTTCAGCACACGCGAAACGTTAATCCCTTTGCCTCCTGCAAATTTATACGTTTCTTTCGCACGGTTAAGTCCGCCTTCTTGAAACGTGTCTACTTTCATAATGTAATCAATCGATGGATTGAAAGTTACTGTATAGATCACTTTATTACACTCCTCTTATCGAATAATGGTTGCGATATGCTTTCATATCTGAACGTTTTAGCGCTTTTGTTGAAGTCAAAATTTCAAACGGTACATCTTTCGGTACATTGACACATGCAAAATACGTAGGTCCGAATTTAGAACTATCAAGCAAGACGAAAATATGATGTCCCACTTTCATTGCAGTTTCTTTCACATAAGCTTCTTGTTCATCTGGTGTTGTCAATTTACCTTCTGTATTCATCCCATTCATGCCGATGAAAACTTTATCAAAATGATAATGTTTCAAAGTTTCAATCGCTCGCGGTCCGACAGAAGCTAATGTGCTTGCTTTTACATCTCCGCCAATAATCAACGTTTTAATTCCACGCTGTAATAATGCTTCGACATGGGTTAATCCGTTAGTAACTGCGACAATTTCTTGTGCTGTAATGTGTTCTATCATTTCATAAGTCGATGTCCCTGCATCAATATAAATACAATCACGGTCTTCAATTTGTGCAGCTGCGATTTTTGCGATTTCACGTTTTTCTTGTAAATTACGTTCTTTCTTCTCTGACATTTTCGGTTCACTCAAGGCTGTTGTTTTGAGCGTGGCACCGCCATGAACGCGTTGTAATTTACCCATTTTTTGTAACTTAGATAAATCTCGGCGAATTGTCGAAGCGCTGCATCCTGTTAAATCAATTATTTCTTGTAGTGTTAAAAATTCTTTTTCTTTTAATAGTTGTATGATTAGTTCAAACCGTTTCTGCGTTATCATATCGCCACCTCATTTCTTCTTTATTATAAGCGCTTTCTTAATCATTTTCAATCAAAAACTTTCAAAATCATTCAAAAACAATCATAAACTATTAAAAAAGATGAGCAAATGCTCATCAACACTGCTCATCTTAATTTGATTCATGTGTCGCAACATCCGCTACTTTTGCTTTCGTTGCTTGAATTAATTCTGAAACATTCACACCCATTTGGACACCAGGCAGACCTCCGCTTACAAATATTTTCTCATGTTGTTGCGCGGATTGGTCAATCACTGTTGGAAATAGATGTTTCATACCAATTGGGGAACAACCGCCACGAATATAACCTGTTACTTTCGTCAACTCATCTAGCGGAAGCAAATGCAGTTTCTTTTCATCTACTGCTTGTGCCGCATGTTTCATATCTAAATGATGTTCTACTGGAATCACAAACACATATGGATCGTGATTATTGTTAATAAATAAGAGTGTTTTAAACACTTGATCCGGATTAGCATCAATTAGTTTTGCGACTTCTTGTCCTTCAATATGATCTTTACCCATTTTAAATGTACGCATTTCATAATCGATGCCTTCGCGATCTAAAATACGCATCGCATTTGTTTTCTTCTGTTTCATTGCGTTCACCTCACTCTTAATATAGCATGCGAACACAAATCATGACATAAAAAAACAAGGCGTTCTGACATAACTTCAACTCTATAAGTGAGTTCAGTTGTCATAACTGCCTTGTTTTGGAAAATGCTGAAGCCATTGATGGCTTAATTCATTTGTGATGGACGTTAATGAAATCACAAATAATGAACTAGATTCAGCTTCACTCTTATGCGCTGCGTCTGCATGTTGTGTTGATGGTCCCCCTGCCGCTTTACGATATGTTGGCGGTGCATCTGAGGCTGAATGATCAGATGAGACCTGTTTGTCACTTTGCATAAATGTAGATACTCCATTTTGGAATTTTGCGAGTTCATTTTCATTTGTGACTAATACTAATAAGAAAATCAAACAACATGAAAGAATGGCAGCGGACACCCATAAAATAAACGCTCTCATTCCTAATACCTCTTAACCTCTATTTCGTGATTTCAATATTAACATAAAAAACATGACATTTTGGTAGGTAGTAAGCTATTTAAACCAAATGTAATATACGTAACATATGTAACAGAACCGACACGAAAAGAAGCAGTTTAATGTTTAATTGTGTAAGAGCTTTCAATAGTGTGTTAACTGTCTTTCAGAAGTTAAATTAAATTATATTCTCTTTTTATCATACTCATAAAATGACAAAGCAGCGTCTTGTATGACAATATATTACGATTGAGTATGATTATCAAAGAATTATTACAAAAATAAAACGAGCAACCTGATGTTAGATTGCTCGTTTATATAACGGTTATACTTGTGCTTGAATTGCCGCTTCGCCCTGTTCAATCGCAGTTTGAATAAAGTTATGTGCCGCTTCCAATTGTTTTTGTTCTTCATTAGACAATTCAATCGGCAAACGCTGTTTCACACCGTTTCTATCAACCAGTGTCAATAAACTTAATGCACCATCGACTAATCCATAAGCACCTTGAACTAATCCGCTGACGGGTTCAATACTATGTTCATCAAATAAAATCGACTGTGCAAGTTGAACAGCCGCTCTTGAAATCGCTGAGTTTGTCCAACCTTTTTTCTTAAAGACATCAAACGCGACTTCGTCAATTGCCGTAGAAATCGCTCCACGATCAATTGGCGCATGGCCTGTCAATTGTTCAAATTCTGGTAATTCAATCCCATGAATACGCACGCGACTCCAGATTGGTACACAATGTGAACCGTGTTCTCCTAATACAAAACCTTCTACATCTTTAGGATCCACATTGTAGTGATCAGCAATTAAAGTACGAAAACGCGCTGACTCTAAAATGGTACCTGTACCGATCACTTTATCAGATGGGTAGCCTGCTTGATGTGCAAGATACGTCATCGCATCCACTGGATTTGAAATTAAAATGACGATAGCTTCTTTCGTCACAGCTGATAATTGTCTAAACACATCATTCACAATAACGCTATTCGCTTTAGTGAGTAAGGTACGATCTTTCATGTCTGGTGTCGAAGTCGCACTCGCTGACACAATCACCACATCCGCATCCACTATATCTTGATAACTGCCTACATGAATTTTTGTGCGATGTGTATGATTCAAACCTTGTATATGATGATGATCCAACACTTCACCTTGTGCTAAGTTTTCATTCGTATCAATCACGACAATTTCTGAAAAGTGCCCTAAATATTGTGCATCAGTTAAGACTTGGCTGCCTACACGTCCTACACCAATAATTCCTAATTTAGCCATATTCATTCGACTCCTTTACTTTGCTTCATATGGTATTACGTCTTTACCGTATTCTTTCTTAATGAATTCTTTCATGTCTTTAGACTGTAATACTTTGATGAGTTCTTGGAATTTTTTATCGTCTTTATGACCTTCTTTAACTGCTAAAATATTCGCAAATGGTGATGATTCATTTTCCATCACAATCGCATCTTTCGAAGGTGTTAAACCATTATCAATCGCATAGTTTGAGTTCATAATAACAGCAGCACCTTCACCGCTTTTATATGTTTTTGGTAAGAATTCTGCACCTTGTTGATTATTGAATTTTAAATCTTTTTTATTTTCAACAATGTCATCGAATTTCGCATCTTCAATTTTCACGCCATCTTTGATTTTAACTAAGCCTTCATTAACGAAGAAAGATAAGAAACGTCCTTCTTCAGCGGGGTTGTTTGAAACATAGATTGTTGAACCTTTTGGAATATCTTTGATGTTTTTATATTTTTTACTGTAAACACCCATTGGTGTTGTGAAGACTTTACCGACTTCTTCAATTTTATAACCATGTGACTTTCTTTCAGCCTTTAAATAAGGAACGTGTTGGAAAAGGTTCGCATCCACGTCTCCTTTATCTAATAATTTATTAGGTACTTTATAATCATTAACGACTTTAACTTCTAAATCATACCCTTTATCTTTCATAGCTTTTTTCGCATGTTCTAATACCTCACCATGCGGAGCTGGAGAAGCTGCTACTGTGATTTTCTCCTTGTCTCCACCTTTGCCGCACGCTGCGAGTACGACCAGTAATACCAATAACCCGATTAAACTACTTACTTTCTTCATTTCCACTGCACCATCCCTATGTAATATTTATCAAATCACCCTTAACAAAAGAAAAAAGCCTTCTCATTAAAATAAGAGAAAGCTTTCATTCTTTCTCTCATCTTCAAAAGTCTATGACTTTTTGTGAATTAGCACCACTTCGTTTACACGATGGTTGCTGGGCTTCGTCGGGCACATCCCTCCGCCTATCTTGATAAGAGTTCTATTTGATTGAATTGTATTAAGGTTACCACCAGTGACACATTTCGTCAATGTCATTTTCAAATTTTTCAGATAAATAAATATTAAAAGCATGCTGTTGTAAGCACAACAGCACACTTTCTATATCATAATTTAACTTTGTTTCAGCTTTCTGCTTTTTCTAATGGTCTTCTCAACCATAATAATCACAATCCCTAATAACATGACTGTCACGGACATATACAATGGAAATTCTAAGTTCACATCATATAATGTACCTGCAACGAGCGGGCCTGCGAAGTTCCCCATACTTGTGAAGGTAGAGTTCAAGCCTCCTGCTAACCCTTGACGATTACCCGCAATATTCGAGAAGTAATTCGTTATAGCTGGACGTATCATATCAAAACCGATAAATACTATAAAACTGATAATCATAATTGACCAGTAATGATGTGCAACAATCAATAAAAACAACATAATTGCTGAATAAAGCAGTGATAATTGTATAAATGTTAATTCTTTAAAGTACTTCATAAATTTATCGAATAAGAAGATTTGGAAGATCGCACCTGCTAAGCCACCGCCTGTGATCGCGATAGAAATATCTTTTGGCGCGTAATGTGCTTTATCTGCAGTATATAATGGATAAAGTGTTTCAAATGCTGCAAGTCCGAATGCTAAAACGAACGTAATGATTACCGGGGTAATAAAAGCTTTGATATTAATTTTAGCTAAATCTTGCGGTTCGATAACTGTATGGAAACCATCTGTCGTTTCGCGTTTTGCACCTTGGATAAAGAATAAAGAACAAAAGAATGCTACGACACCTAGGCTCCCAGCGAAGTAGAATGGCAAACGGTGAGAGAACTCTGCCATAAAGCCGCCAAAGCCAGGTCCTAAAATGAAGCCGGAGTTAATAATTGCTGACATATAGCCGAAGTTTTTCGCTTTATCTTCAGGACGTGAGATATCTGCGATCATACCTGTAACCCCAGGCATTACCATACCTGCACTGAAACCACCGATAATTCTTGAAACAATCAAAAGCGGATAGTTGCTGCTCATCGCAAAGATGAACTCAGAAACAGCGAATAGTACTAAACCGATACAAATAATTAATTTCTTCCCTAATTTATCAGCTAAGTTGCCTCCGAATGGCGAAATTACCATTTGCGCTAACGCAAAGGCCGCAACAAGAATACCTAAATCACTTCCATTTAAACCTAAGTCCTTTAAATAGACGGGTAACACAGGTACAACTAATCCGATACCTAAGAAGACTAGAAAAATATTAAAATATAAGGTGATTAATTGCTTACTCATGATTTCCTCCTTTATTGCGTTGTTTGATTCAGTCAAATTTTTCGTGACTACCTATTATACACCATAGTTATTCTGCGGCTCAATCAAATAATATTGAATTATTTTAGTCTAATTCTTCCCTCATTTCTTTTTTCTATGCTTAACGTGTCTTTTAAATGCTATACTTTTAATTGATATCTAGGCTGAAAACCTGTAATATATTCATCTAAATACGTCTGAAACACGAGTATTGTTGTTTTCAGATAATCCATCCATTAACAGGGATGTTTAAAGAGAGGACTTTGAAATGCAATCACGTTATATTGCACGCATATTATTTGTGATATTAATGCTGCTGACATTGCCTTTAAATAAATTTTACCAATTCATGGCATTAAACTTATTCTTAGCATATATTCCTTTTGAACTCGTTTGGTTACTTAAGCTATTTATACCGAAGCGACGTTTCGAATGGCCGCTATTTATTGTTTTCGCAGCAATCTTTGTCTTAATCTTCCCGAATACCTTTTATATGGTGACAGACCTTATCCATCTTAACCAATTTGCATTTACGATTATGGAAGGGGTCAGACCTATAGAATGGTTGTACTTTACCTTCTTAGTCGGTGGCGTCTGTTTTGCAGTTTATTGTTATATTTTGATTAACATTGAGTTATTCCATTTAACCAATAAACCTTTATTCAATTACATTATCGTCATTGGCTTAATGTTTGCGAATAGTTTAGGAATTGCGATGGGACGATTCTTGAGATTCCATAGTGTCTACTTAGTCACTCAACCACTTTCTATTATCAGAGATGTTGTTCAATTCTTAGACGCGAAAGGTCTTTTCTTCTTATTCGTTATGACCTTGCTACAAGCAATGATATTGATCATGGTGAAAGGAGTGCGCATGGCAAAATGACAATGCAACTTCTTGTTTTTATTGCGGTACTGATAGTTATCCAATTGATTATCGGACACTTTATCCATGAGATTGGTTTTTCATTTCTTGTCAGTATCGGTTTAATGCTGCTGCCATTAGGTATCGGTATCTACTTGCTTCAAATCGCTTATTTTGAACAAAAGTATCCGAATTGGGAAGTACCATTCAATGTAAAGCTACGTTTGAAATATATGTATCTTTTAACGTTCGTAGAATATATAGCACTTTATGTGTGTTTCTTTGTATGGTAACACTAAAACCTACATGTTATTTCTATAGAAAAGACGATGGACCTGATGCCATCGTCTTTTTGAATTCATTATGATTTTATATTAAACCTAACCATTTCCAGTATGTGAAACTGAAGATCAGAATCAAGACATAACCTACTACTGTTAATGGAATACCTGCTTTCAAGAAGTCTTTAACTGTAAATGTACCTGAACCATAAGCTAACATGTTTTGTGGTGCACTTACTGGTAATAAGAAACCGAAACTAATTACAAATTGTTGGATCAACACAAAGCCGATGCTTTGATCGCCTAAATGTAATGTTGCTGTTAAAGAAATAAAAACTGGAATCAAAGCAGAAGATAAACTTGTTGCACTTGCGAAACCTAAATGAATTAAGATATTAAATAAAGTAATCAATGCGATTGTCGCAATCAATGGTAAATGTTGTAAGCCCATTAAACCGAACGTCTTATCACTTAACCACTGCGCACCGCCAGTATTTAATAATACGTTTCCGAGTGAGATACCAATACCAAAGACAATAATTGTTCCCCATGGAATATGTTTCTCCGCTTCTTTCCAACTCATCACACCAATTTTAGGTGTTAACATAATTGCCATCGCAACTAAAGTGATTGAAGATGAATCAATCGGATGTAATATTTTCTCAGTTGACCAGAATAATAATAATAAAACAGAAATCACAATCAAACGCCACTCACGTGGTGACACTGGGCCTAATTTATTTAATTCTTTCTGAATTAATTCTTTACCGCCCTTCACTTCTTTTTGTTCTGGCGGCATAACTTTCAACATAATGAAGTAAAGTGCAATCGACATTAAAATAGACCAAGGTGCTGCATATAAGAACCATTGTCCCCATGAAATATCATGACCAAAACTTTGGTTGATAAAATTGACCGCAACGATATTTTGAGCCGCTGCTGTCTTAATACCGATGTTCCAAATAGATACTGCTTGTACTGCAGTGATAATTAATAAACCTGCAAGCTTACTTTCTTTAGAAGCTTTAAACGCCGCAATCATCCCTAACAAAATAGGTACAACTGCACCGGCACGCGCTGTCGCAGATGGTACGAAGAACGCTAAAATAATAGATACTATAATTGCACCCGCCACAATGCGATTAGTCTTATTACCCACAATCGATAAGACCAATAATGCTAAACGTTTATGCAAATTAGTAATCTGCATGGCAGCTGCTAAGAATAGCGCTGCTGCTACTAAAGCAACTGCTGAAGTTGAGAAACCACTGAATGCTAACTTCAAAGCATTGCCTGTTCCGAATAAATCCGCACCATGTAAAGCGGCACCATTTGCTTTAGGGTTCCCTAGTTTTTCTGCTAAATCTTGTACAGGACTAAACCCTAATAATAGTATGATCAAAGCTACAATCATCGTTGAGGATACTGGATAAGAGACCGCTTCCGTCACCCACATAATGACCGCAAAGGCTAAAATCGCAAGTGACATTTTAGCCATTACCGGAATCCCGCTCACTGGTATCAACACAATCGCTATCAATACGATAAAGCTGATGATAATCCATAGCGGCTTCACACCCTTTTGCTTCTTGTCTGATTTTACTGATGCTTCCTTTCTTGCCATATTGATTTCCTCCCTTATTTGCTTAGTGTACTCAAGAAGTACGTATTTTAAATATTTGAAAAGACGGCACGCTTATCCAGTCCCATACATGCGCACACCATTTTTCGAAATATTTAATCATTTTCAAGTCCATTATAACAAGAATGCGGTTACAAAAAGAGGGTTATTCGAAAATTTGTAGATTTTTTCACAATAAAACGAGAAAGTACAAAAAAGAGACGAACGCGTTAGAATCGTCCGTCTCCTGTTCCAATATATAATAATTTACTTTACCACATAGTTTATGAATACTTTAAAGCACTTTTTACTTCTTCTACCGCATCTGCTGAAGCTTTTAACTGTGCTTTTTCATCATCAGAAAGTTTTGTTTCAATGACTTGTTCGACACCATTTTCACCGATTAATGTCGGAACACCTAAACAAATATCATTAAAGCCATATTCGCCTTCTAAATACGTAATTGCTGGTAATACACGTCTTTCGTCTTTAAGTATCGCTGCAGCCATTTCAAAAATCGCAGCGGCTGGCGCATAATAAGCTGAACCGTTGCCAAGCAAGCCGACAATTTCAGCTCCGCCTTTACGCGTACGGTCCACAATCGCATCGATTTTATCTTGTTCCAATAGTTCAGTGATTGGCACGCCACCTACTGTAGTCGTACTTAATAACGGTACCATTGTATCTCCGTGGCCACCTAGTACTAATCCTGAAACGTCCGTACGCGCAACATCTAATGCTTCTGCGATAAATGTACGATAACGTGCTGTATCTAAAATACCTGATTGCCCTAACACACGATTTTTAGGGAAACCTGACAATTTATATACTGCATATGTCATCGCATCCACAGGATTCGTCAACACGATAATCGTGCTGTCCGGCGCATAAGGTTTAATACCCTCTGTCACTTGTGCCATTACCGATTCATTAATTTGAATCAAATCATCACGACTCATTCCAGGTTTACGTGCGACACCAGCAGTAATCACCACAATATCTGAACCAGTAATATCTTGATAATCAGATGTCCCTTTAATTTTGTTGTTGAAATTGAAAATCGGTCCGCTTTCCGAAATATCCAACGCTTTGCCGCGTGCTGGTTTTTCATTTTCAGGTTTATCTAATAACACCACATCTGCTAAAGTTTTTTCAGCTAACATAAATGCTAAGGTTGCACCTGTATGACCTGCACCAATAATTGCGACTTTTCTTTTCCCCATCTTGAATCCCCCTCAATACGAATTTATTTTTCTTTATACATTCTTATTTACTTTAAGAATATCAAAGCTAGTCCTATTAATAAAGAAAACGTTTTCATTTCTTTTGAATTCTTTATGACAATACAAAACTCCCTCTATATAGAGTGTTGAAAAACACTTATAGAGGGAGTTATTTTACTAATTAAATTGCTTAGTATCTGCCCGCAAATTGCGCAGTTGCTGAGATGGTAAACATGAGACCGACGAAGATTGTTAACACTAATAATAAAATCATCGTACGTGTGTAATGCTTAATAAACGCAACGAATAATAACACTGCGTTATAGATAAAGAAAATACCGAATAATGTCAGTACAACAGTTGGTGCTGAAAAAATCGTTGTAAAGAAAAAGACGATAATCGCAAAAATAATATATGGAAAGACGATAAGGTTACGTTCAAAGCGCATGCGCGCACGTGATTGTTCTTCTGAATTCATTTCTTATTCTCCTTTATTTCACTTATCAAGGGATGTCTTGACCTAAGACTGCAACATAAATATCAAACCATTCTTGATCTGTTAAAGTCAGTTCTAACCCTTTTACCGCATCTTGCATACGTTCAATTTGACTTGTACCCATGATTGGCATTATCGTAGCTGGATGTTTCACCAACCACGCTGTGACAATACTGGCTGGAGCCACATTATATTTATAAGCAAGTGGGCTGATAATAGACATGACACGTTTAGATTTAGCATCTTCTACATTCAGTAATTTACCGCCTGCAAGCGGACTCCATGCCATAATCTTAACGTCATCTCGATACATATGATCAATTGTTCCATCATAAATAGGTGCTGCATGATACGGTGAAACTTCTAGTTGATTCACTGCGATATGCAGTTTATGTGATTTGATACCTTGGTTCAGCAAATCATACTGTGTGTTATTAAAGTTAGAAACACCGAATGATTTAATTTTACCTGCTTCTACTAAAACATCAAGCGCATCTCTGACTTCATTTGGATCCATGAGCGGAGATGGACGATGAATCAACAACGTATCAAGTACGTCTGTTTGTAGATTCTGCAATGAACGGTTCACCGCTTCTACAATATGTTGTTTGCTTAAATCGTAACGATGGCCATCAAATTGTGCGAATTGATCGGTCGGCAAGATAATACCGCATTTCGAAACTAATTCAATTTGGTCTCTGAGTTCAGGTGACAAAGCCAATGCTTCTCCGAATAACTGTTCACAACGATAATCACCATAAATATCTGCATGGTCCATTGTCGTTACACCTAATTCGACTAACTGGTGCAAATAACGGTTTAAGTCTTGGGTTGTCATCTGCCAATCATTTAATCTCCAAAAACCTTGAATCATCTTTGAATAAGTTACGTTACGATTGATTTTAACACGATCCATTGTGTTTACCCCTCTCACTCATTTCATTTTTATTACAACTTATGTTAGCGCTTGCTAAATTTAAAAATGAGGTTCATTATAGTGTAGTAGGGATGCATAATGGATTAAAATATTTTAGTATTGTATTCCCTACAAATTCCTTGTACTATTAAACGTTGTATTCATTATAGTGTTACCTTGATATGCACGTCAATTTTCAAGTGAACTGCAATGCATCTAATTGATTGCGTAAACGCTCTTTATCGAGTTGTTCACCAATCAATACAATAGTATTTTGCACCTCATCTTGAATCGGCTCGTAATCTGGCAGCCCATTGGCGAATTGGAATAAATACGTTGTTTCTGGTGCATCTCTGAATCTTACATAACCTTTCAAACGATAGACGTTGTCTGGCAAACGTAAGATAAACTGGTAAAACATTTGTCTATCTATAGGCGAAGTAAAGGTATACGCAATTGAGCTGATACCATGGTGATGTAAATGTTGGTGTTTTGGCTTCATATTGACTGGCTCTAACGCCTGCAATTCATCAATATTGACTTGACCATAGGTTGTAAAATAGATGGCATCATTCGAATTGATTTGTTTTAAAGCTTCGATCAGCACTTGCTGCTCATCTTGGCTGATTAAATCTGTCTTATTGACAATCAGCGTTTGACTGACTGCAAGCTGTTCTTCCATCAATGCTTGCGTTGATTCAGAATAATCCGCACGATGTAAAAATCTAGGTGCGTCAACTAAACCGACCACAAGCGGCGGATTAACATAGTCAGTAAGCAATGGATCATAGCAAGCTTGGATGAGTTGAAGTGGATGTGCAATCCCTGTGGCTTCAATAATGACGAATTGTGACTGATTTTGATTGATTATTGCTGATAGTTGCGCGATAAGGTCTTGTTGTAAATCACAACAGACACATCCGTTCTGCAAGGAAATCGTTTGAACTTTATCTCCTAAAATTTTACTATCGACATCGAAATCACCAAATTCGTTCATAATTACAGTGATTTTCTCATCTCTTTTTAATAATTGCTCAGTATAATATTTAAGGAAAGACGTTTTACCGCTTCCTAGAAAACCTGTTACAATACAAATAGATAATTTACTATTATTATTTCGTTCCATTTTTAACACTCATTTCTAAAGGACTTAATGGTACAATCATTAATGGACATATTATATTATGTTACAACTTGATTTAATGCAAGATATCTTCTAAAATCAATGCATGCTTTAATTTTAACATGGCTTGTGAGGAGTCGACAAAATAGATAAAATTTCCATTTTTGTCACTGCTCAAACTTTCACAACAAGACGGAACGAATTCCGGTACACAGAAAAATATAACGGATAGAATGTCTGGAGGAGAACTTATGACTGAAAAACTTAATTTAGGCGGACGTTTATGCTTTAGTTTGTACAACGCTCAAAGACAAGTAAATCGCTACTATTCAAATAACGTTTTTAAGAAGTACAAATTAACTTACCCGCAGTTTTTAGTATTAACAATTTTATGGGAAGAATCACCAGTTAATGTGAAGAAAGTCGTTACTGAACTTGCATTAGATACTGGTACAGTATCCCCACTTTTAAAAAGAATGGAACAAGTAGATTTAATCAAAAGAGAGCGTTCTGAAGTCGATCAACGTGAAGTGTTTGTTCACTTAACTGAAAAGAGCGAAGCAATCGAAGAAGATCTAGGCGGTGCTTGTAACCACTTAGGCGATATCTCAGGATTAAACAAAAAAGAAGAAAAAGAATTGAATCGTTTATTAGATAAACTGATTGATTCTTTAACTAAGCAAAACTCATAATTTCGAATGCCATTAAAATTAGAGTGATAACTTGCATTTTTAGTTTTTTCACTTTTAAATAAAGCAAAAACAAAGCGGTTGAGATTTCTGTCATAGAGGTCTCAACCGCTTTTTCTATTTCTTCATTTTACTTCTCAGTATTGGATTCAGTGTGCTTTTCTTTTGAGTAAATACATAGTCTTATCGGTTTAAAGTCACCATGTCATAAAGTGCACCGTGTTGTTGAAGCAAACTGTCATAAGTGCCACTTTCAATAATTTGACCTTCAATCATGACGATAATGCGATTAAATTGAGGTAACAATTCTAAATCATGCGTTGCGACAATAAGCGTCTCACTTTCGGTAAAGAGACGTTGCATCACATGATGGCTATTATGCCAATCTAATGCACGTGTCGGTTCGTCTATCAGCCAAACAGGTGCTGTTCTTAAGAATAATCTCGCAAGACAAATCCGCTGCAATTCTCCACCTGATAGTCCTTCCCCACTCATGGTAATTTCATAGTCTAAATCAATATACGCTAAACCTAAGTCATCTAAGACAACACGCATTTCATTATCGCTGTAATCTGATAATAAATTATCACGCACTGTACCATCAAAGAGTTGTTGGTGCTGCAATAAGACATTAAACGTCTCTGCTTTAGACGCTTCAGACATCTCATATACTGATTGACCTTGATAAGTAACAGAACCTTGTGTTGTTTGATATAAACCAGCCAGCACTTGCAGTAAAGTACTCTTACCTGAACCTGAAGGTCCAATGATCGCAAGCTTTTCACCAGGCTGGATATCTAATTGAATATGTTCTAATACCTTTGTAACTTGATGTTCATATTGGAAAGTCACATCATCAACTGCTAGTATCTGCGTATTATTCATTTGTTTTGAACTTTCAGGTGTTTCTGGCACTTCTTGCAAGACCTCTTCAATTTCTACTAATGCTTGGTCTGTATCTGCTTTAAAGTAAGCCACATTACTCATCGTTACCGCTTGTTCAAATAACGTCAACAACATCAATACAATACTTGTTAAATAGATGACATCTAATTGTCCATTTTGAACTTGTATGACACCTAACCAAACACAAAAGAACAAGGCCAACATAGAAACTAAATCTAACATAAATTCATAAAGCGTTAAGAAACGTTGTTCATTACGTTGTTGATGGCTGTATTTAGAGAGTGCCTTAAGTACAGATTGATGATAGGGTTTTAATTGTTTGAATCGTGCTAGTTCTTCATAGCCTTCTTTATAGTCGTAGAAGCGGCTTAAAAATGATGATTCATCTTGAGCTGCTCGTGCGTTCAATAATTGTGCACGCTTCGCAGAAATCCAAGGTAAGACACCTAATGAAATTAACATACTGACTAATAATAAGACGGCATGCATCCAAGAAAAGAACCACAAGGTTAATATCGTAATAGCTGACGTGATACCAATAACCACAGGCGGATAATAAACACGTAAATAAATATTCTGTAACGCTTCTACGCGTGATACCATTCGTGCAATCAAATCACTGGATTTAAATTTACGATAAATATCCGGTACAACTTGAATCAAGCCTTTGAAGAATTGTGTTCTGACGTCTCTTAACATCGTGAAAGTTGTTCGATGTGAGTATAAACGTTCAAAATAACGCATAATCGCACGGATAATCCCAAACATTTTCACGCTGACCACTAAGACAATCAAACCATATAACGGTACATTTTTCGCAGCTTGCGCAATCATTAAACCACTTAAAAAGAACATACCGATTGCGACTAAACTACCGATGACTCCAAACAATATCGCTAAAGCTAAATCTTTATCTAAATTAAATTGAATGCCGCGTCGTTTCATTGTCTATCACGTCCTTTGTCTCTTTGCGTGGAAATGACTTGATCATCTGTAATCATATGGCCACCTTCCATATAAATACGACGTTGTGCCGTACGAATTGTACTTTCACGGTGTGCAATCATAATAACGGTACTTTCTTTAAAATAAGTATTCAGTGCTTCTTGAATCGTACGCTCTGTCCAAACATCTAAACCTGTGGCTGGCTCATCAAAAACAACCAATTCTGGTTGTGCTAACAATACACGCGATAATTCAATACGACGCATTTGCCCGCCTGATAACATCTCGCCGCCTTCTCCGATATACGTTTCAATACCTTGAGGCAATTGATTGATTTTTTCCATTAAACCAACCGCTGCTAACACCTCAATCACCTTTTCATCCTCAACCGCTTCAAACATTGAGACATTTTCTTTAATTGTCGCATTGAAAATATAAGGTTGTTGACTTAACACACCCATTTTTAAGTGTTCGAATTGAAAAGAAACATAGCCATCTGTCGGTTGTCTGTGCTGTAAAATCAATTCAGAAAGTGTCGTCTTCCCTGCACCGCTTGGACCGACTAAGGCAATCTGTTCGCCTTCATAAATATTAAAGCTCACATCTTTAACTGCTGCTCTATCTGCTTCTGGATAACGATAAGATACATGTTCCAACTGAATCAACGCCTCTTGTTTAGGATTGACGTGTTGTTTGGTTAAAGTAGCGTCATCCATTTCTTGATCAAGCGCATCGAATACGACATCTGCTGCTCCTTCGCTTTGTTTACCAGTATGGAATGCTTGACCAAGGTCTTTAATAGAGTTGTAGAACTCTGGTGCTAAAATAATCGCAATCGCAGCTGTTTCGAAAGTAAGATTATGAAAGAGCACCAAACCAAGTCCTGCTTCTAGCGCAACTAAGCCAATACCTAACAAACTGATAAATTCCAATAGCAACCCAGATAAAAAGGCGCTGCGTAAAATATTCATTGTTAAATCTCTAAAGCGTGTGCTTTCTTGATAAATAGCTTGTTCAGCTTGTTTAGAACGGTTGAATAATTTTAAAGTGACTAAGCCTTGCGCTAAGTTTAAGAAGCGCTGGCTGAATTGTGTTAAATAAGTCATTTGTTCCTTAGATTCATCACGTGTTTTTAATCCGAAAATGATATAGAACACAGGAATAAAAGGCGCTGTCACCATCATAATAATCGCAGTATTCAAATGAATAAAACACATCGCAATAATAATCACTACAGGTACAAGTACTGCTTTAAACACTTGAGGTAAGTAATCTTGATAAAATGGCGTAATTCCATCAATGCTTTCAGTCATCACACTCATTTGAGCACCGACAGGTTGTTTCGTGTGATGATCTACCATACGACGACGCAGTGTGCCTTTCACTTTATATGCGAGTTCTGTCCCCATCCATTGATTGGACATATTCAATACTGCACGTAATAATAAAGCGGCCAATAAAATCATCAATAACGTTGAAATATGGTAATAATGCGAATTCTGAATCAGCATTTTATCTAACACTTTCGCAATGGTCACATTTTGTACGACTACAATCACAGCTAATAGTGCACAAATGATACCCATGACGATGGGGTATTGCTTGTATTTCAGTGCGTAACGCATTAAATGTTTCATCTTTTTTCACCCTTTTTATTTAATCAGGCATCGATTAATTTTGACACAATAAAGGTGGAACACGTATGTATGTCATGCATACTTGTCCCACCCACTTTACTATCGTTTCATCTTTAATTAATAGATATCAGGACGTCTTATGTCCTTAATAGTCATTTGTGTCAAAAATGTCTTATCTTCAACTTAAAACATATAAGTAGAATTTTCAATTTATTCGACTCAAAATTAATTTCAAATAAGAAATTAACCTTCAAAGTTTTGTCATAATTTTTGAAAGACCTACATCTTAAGTCTTATCTTTCAATTTACTACGAGAATTAGTAGCACAAAGATTTTTTTATGTGCTATCATAAAAGTTGTTTCAACTGGTATTTACATACATTCATACAAAATATATTTTGAAATAAGGAAGGTACACTATGTTATTGTTAGAATTACTCAAAGCGCTGATTTTGGGGATTGTCGAAGGTTTGACAGAATTTGCGCCTGTATCCTCAACAGGACATATGATTCTTGTAGACGACATCTGGCTGAAATCGACGAGCTTCTTAGGATCAGAATCCGCATTCACCTTTAAGATCGTCATACAGTTAGGTTCTGTATTTGCGGCAGCGTGGGTATTTAGAAACCGTTATTTTGAAATGTTCCGCCTTGGAAAGTATAAACATACTGCACCATCTACGGAACATACTGAAGGAGAAACTTTAAGCAGAACGGCTCAATCTAAACACAAACGTCTAACGATTTGGCACGTTTTAGTAGGGATGATTCCTGCTGGTGTTTTAGGTTTATTATTCGATGATTTAATCGAAACATACTTATTCAGTGTGCCGACTGTTATGATTGGACTTTTATTAGGTGCGTTCTATATGATTTTCGCACAAAAGTTCAGCCGTCGTTATGCACACCGTGAGCACCTTGATCAAATTACTTATGTTCAAGCATTTATTATTGGTTTATCACAAGCGGTTGCGATGTGGCCAGGGTTCAGTCGAAGCGGTTCAACAATTTCAACTGGGGTATTAATGAAATTAAACTATAAAGCTGCCTCTGACTTCACATTTATTATGGCTGTACCAGTTATGTTAGCCGCAAGTGGTTTATCATTGGTAAAACATATGGAATATATTCATTTAAATCACATTCCGTTTTACTTAATCGGCTTTATTGCCGCATTCTTATTCGGATTATTATCTATCCGCTTATTCTTAAACTTAATTAACCGTATTAAATTGGTACCTTTTGCGATTTACCGTATTATTTTAGTTATCTTTATCGCAATCCTTTATTTCGGATTCGGAATCGGAAAAGGCATTTAATTGATACACTCACCAGCATTGAATTTCAATGCTGGTTTTTTCATGCCTTCAATTACTGATGCTTTAATCTATGGAAAAAGTTATATATGATACAAGGGTATTCGTTTATCCCCTAATCAGTCGGGGTATTTAAATGTTATATACTAATAAATGGAGGCCATTCAAATGGAGAAGAAACGATTAATTAGAACATTGTTAACGGTATTACCTATCATTCTTGTACCTTTAATTGTGGAAAGAAAACGCATCAAAGATCATCCTGATGTACAAAAATTGAATGATAAAACCGCAGATTTAAGACAAAGTGTTTCTGACAAGTCTTCACAATTTGCGAGCGGTGTATCAGATAAATCTTCTAAAGCTGCGTCAGCGGTTTCTAATAAATCTTCTGACCTTAAACAATATGTAAGCGAGAAGAAACAAGAAATCGAAGAAAAACGCCAAGCTAAAAAAGAAGCGAAAGCCAATGACCCAGAACGCATCAAAGCTAAAGGTGACAAATTAGAAAAACAAAACGCTAAAGAAGCTGAAAAAATGGCGAAGAAATTAGAGAAAAACATTGAAAAACGCCATAAAAAAGAAGATAAAGATTCAGAAGCAACTCGTAAACGTCTCGTGAAAGAATTAAAAGACGCTCAGAAATACGAGAAAAAAGTCGGACTTGTACCAGGCGGTCAATCTGACAAACAACTTCACAATAAAGGTGAAGAACTTGAACAAGAAAATAAAGATGAAGCTTATGACATGAACCGTATTTTAGAAGATCGCATTGAACAACGTTTAAAAGCTGAAGAGGAAGCTAGACGTGCCAACGAAGAAGAACGCATCGCAGAGATTCAAAAACATGAAAATAAGCCGAATCTCTAAATGACACAAGTCATTATTGATGGTGATGCTTGTCCCGTTACAGATTCAATTATTCAATTGACTGAAGGGACAGGCATTTTTGTTGTGTTGGTACGTAGTTATGCACACTTTTCAATGCGAGATTATCCTGACCATGTTCGTGTCGTTTACGTCGATGATGGTCCTGATCAAGTGGATTATAAAATTGTTCAATTAGCCAAGCCAAATGACATTGTAGTCACACAAGATTATGGTTTAGCTAACCTATTGATTAATAAAATACAGTACGTGATGCATCATAATGGTATGCTATATAGTGATAAGAATATTAATTCCTTACTCGAACAACGTTATTTGAATGCACAAACCAGACGTCAAGGCGGACGTCATAAAGGTCCGAAAAAGTTCTCAGAAGAGACACGCAATCATTTTGAGCAAGCATTTAAACGTGTAATCAATCAGATTTCTTCTTAGGAGATGACATTTATGAGTAAATTAAAACGTATTGCAGTATTTTGCGGCGCAAGCAGAGGGAAAGATAAAGTTTATATGGAGCAAGGCTATGCCTTAGGTAAATACATGGCAGAAAATGGTTATACTTTAGTCTACGGTGCCGGCTCTGTCGGTGTAATGGGCGCAATTTCTAATGGCGTCTTAGATAACGGTGGAGAAGCGATTGGTGTGATGCCGAAAAGCTTAGATGATAAAGAAATTACGAGCCAACGCTTAACAGATTTAGTGTTAGTAGATTCACTTCATGGTCGCAAAGCCAAAATGAGTGAATTAGCCGATGCATTTATCTTAGCACCTGGCGGCGCTGGTTCACTTGAAGAGTTCTTTGAAACATATAGTTGGGCACAAATCGGTATCCACGATAAACCGATGGCAGTTTTTAATATCAACAATTTTTTCGAACCGCTTCAACAACTCATTGAATCTATGATTGAAGCTGGTTTTATTGATGATAAATATCGCGGCTTAGCTCCGCTTTATGATAACTTAGATGATTTATTCAACGGTTTAGAACACTATCGTTCTGTCGGTACACGTACTTATGATTAACACTTCTAAATTAAATAACATACTTATGTTCATTCCAAACAAAAAGCGAGAAACGTCACCTTGAGTTTCTCGCTTTATTCATTCAGCTTTTTATAATATCTGACTTGTGTTTTTAATGGATGAGCTACTGACACATTTGGTAATTCATAGTCTTCTAAATATGTCATACCAATTTTTTCCATCACTCTTCTTGAAGCCATATTTGTTTTGGCTGTTAGACTATAAACTTCTTCGATACCTTTTTCTTTGGCATATTCAAGCACTGCTTTTGCCCCTTCTGTTGCGATACCATTGTCCCAAACCTCAGGTATCAAACGCCATCCAATTTCAAAGAAAGGCAGATCTTTAAATGGATACTGACTGCGTTTAGGGAGATAATTCAATCCGATAAAGCCAATCCATTCTCCGCTTTCTTTCAATTCTACCGCAAATAAACCAATGCCTGATTGTTTCAGTTGTTTCTGCATCGCCTGCATATCCAATTCAGAACGGCGATAGCTTAATATACTTGGGAAGAATCTGCGAACTTGTCGATTCGCATTCATTTTTTGAAATGGTAATAAATCTTTATCTTCCCAATCTCTTAACTTTAAACGTTGTGTTTCCAAATATACACTCATTTGATTCCACCTCGTACACCCATTCAATCTCTTGTGCTCTATCTAAAAAATCGATATACAAAAAAGCACTTTAGTAAAGTGTTCTCTAATCATGATAGTAATGCAAAGCGATATGACTTCACTTATAAGCGCCTTTTTGTATACTTTATAAGATTGTCGAAATTACTTATAGTTGCGATTATGCTTGAGGAAATTCAGAACGCGTATTATGACTGATTAATTGAACAGTTACAGGCACTTCTTGTAAACGATCACGTTCGCTTTTAGGTGCTGTAAATACTACGTCAACAAAATCGCCTAAATGACTTAATTTATAAGTTGCTTCAAATGTATCTGTATCTGATTCAAAATTAGGCTTTTGCGCAACTCTGCGTCTTACTTGTGCTGAAGGCGCATCATGTTGGTAGCCTGTAATTTTTTCGATGGCTTTGCCGACTTCTCTTAAAGTCATCTTATTACCTTCTAATTCAAAAAATTGTTGTTCGTACATGATTCAATCGACTCCTTTAGTTCGTTTATCCATTACCTATTTAATACCCTTCTGACTTTTCAAACAAACGCTTAAGACGGTTTGTTTTCTTTCTTGTCAGAATGCGGTGTGTGTGATTTTTGATCACTTTCTTTTGTTGTGTTAGATGACGTTTTTGCTGCTTTTTCCTTTTTATCTTTAGCTTCTTGTTCTTTTTTAGCTTTGTCTTCTGCTTCAGATTGTTGTTTTGCTCTTTCTGTCGCAACTTTATCTTTCACTTCATCTTCTAACTTATCTACACGTTCTTTCACTGATTTTTGTTCTTTTTCCAACTTCTCTTTTTTATCTTTCAACTGTTTATTTTCTTTCTCTAGTTGTTTGATATCATTCTCAAGCGCTGTCTTCTCGTCACTTTTACCGCAAGCACTTAACATTAAAGTTGAAGCTAACAGCACCATCACCACTTTTTTCATGTATCTTTAACTCCTTTTACCATGAATCCAACGCCTATGTAACGTCAATTTGCTATGTATATTTTACCATGTATCCGGCTTCGCTCATAGTTTCCACGCATACACTAAAAAAAGAAAGCGAGATATTGCTTCAATCATTGATTTATGCGCGCAATTTAGTCATAATATGCTTGATTGTATAATATGAATCGGAGGGCAAAAGCAATGGCTAAATCTACAGAACAATTGATGCGCGAAAATAACGTAAAAGCGTTGCATCTTAATAATACAGACCGCGAAATTTTCGAAAGCTATATGACTTATATTCGTGCTGATTTACGCGTCAACCCTCATGATTCTGAATTAATGTTGAATCGTATTTTAAAAGAACTGCTAAAATCAGAAAACCAGGGTATGTTAGCCATGGATTTCTTTGATCATAATCCTCGTGCGCATGCGAAAGAAACGATTAAAAAACTAAAAAACGAAACGGTACAAAATATTTTCAAATATATTTGGCATCACATTTTGTTTTTACTTGGTATTTTTGCGTTCTTTAAAGGATTTATAGGCTTCTTCATAGGTGAAAAACCTATCTATTATTTCACATTCCCAATCATCGTTTTAATGGGATTATTTATCATCTTTTTATTCGTATGGTGGATTTTTAAAACGGTACAAATACAAGCTTTCAATAAGTCTAACTGGGTTTGGCTTTTAACTTATGCCGTTATTTTCGGCTTAATTGCGCTGTTATTTTATGTCTTATATATTCCGCAATCTTATCTTACATTTGGTCCGTCCATTCATATTGGTAATTGGACATTTATTATTGTCTCATTCATCATCACGCCAATTGCGTTTTATGTCGACCATCATTTTGTGAAGAAAAACAGCAATACTTATTTATGATAAATTAAAAAACAGCCTCAAAAGCAGGATTATCTTTGCTTTTGAGGCTGTTAGTGTTTGCACTATTTCTCAATAATTTAGTTAATTAAAATTGCTAAGAAGAACCAAATGACCATAATGATCATGACCATGGCTTGAGCTGCAGTGCTTGCTAAAAAGCCGACAACTGAACCAAAACTGGCTTTAAGTGCAGTCATTGGGTCACGTCTTAATACCATTTCTACAATAAACACTGCGATTAACGGAACTAAAATAATACCGAATGGCGGGAAAACAAAACAACCGACAATCACACCGATTAAAGCTGTGATTTCCCCTGCTTTAGAACCGCCAAAGCGTCTAGTGAAGTATTGGCTCATCATCAGATCAGCCACAAAAATAAAGATTGTTAAAATAATCATTGAGATATAAAAGACCCAAGATAATTTTCCGTTATGAAAACCGATTTGATAAATTAAAAATCCAATCCACATCATTGGCATTGATGGGATAACAGGTTTAATCAAACCAATAAATGCGGTAACGAAACACGCAATAATCAATAGCCATAAAATTGTTGCTAGCATGGTAAACCTCTTTCTTATTCAATAAATTTCTGCTCTTTCGTAAAGAAGATTAAAATCATTCCTAATGCTAAAGAAGCAGCGGATACATAGAATACATTCCCTAATCCTACGATTTGACTCATCACACCGCCAAGTAAATTCCCACATAGTTGACCTATTACAAGCGCATTCGCAAAGAGTGTTGAAGAATAACCCGGGAAATCAGGCAGGATGTCTTGGAAGTAACTGATACCAATCCCTAATAATACCGCTAAAAACATTGCTAAAAAGACTTGTCCAAGCATCATCATATAAATGTTATCAAACACTCCGATACTGAAGAAGAAGAGTGCACCAAACAATGCGCCGAATATCAATAAGGTTCTTGTTTCAAGTTTCGCAGACAAAACACCTAGGATAATCATAAATGGCACTTCTAAGCCTGCACACAAGCTCGCAAGCACTCCGACATAGTCTTCACTCTCATGAAGATAATTCGTCACAAATAGAGGCATATTAAGCGTGTACATCCACTGTCCAATATGGAGTAAGATAAATGCAACAAATGGTACGATTAATTTCTTGTGTGTCAACATACTTGGGGCTTTACGCTCGATATGTGTCCCTTCTTCAATTGGGCGATTTGTTTTCACTTCTTTAAAGAAGAAGACTTGAAGTAACAGTGTAAATAATAAAATAACTACTGTACCGCCGAACAAACCGGCATAGCCCATACTTTTATTTAACAAAGCTCCGATTAACGGACCAAATAAAAACCCGAACGAGAACATAGAACGTAATACTGTATTAGCAAATTTTGCACGACCGCGTGAAGAGGATGCATTAATAGATTCACGAGCTGAAGCATAAAGTTGAGGCATTGCAGGTGCGAACAAACCTTGGAACAAAGCATATAACGCAATATACAGCCAGATTGTATGAACATAGAAGTAAATACCGAAACTCATTGCGCCCATAAACAGCGCACCGATAATTAAGACTTTACGGTTTACATTCCCTCTGTCAGAAAAACGTGCCACAATGGTATTAACAGTAAACTGACTGATTGCGGCTAGTGCTAATAAGACGCCGAACTGAGTAGTTGTCATACCAAGTTCATTTGTCGCAAATAAAACAAGATAAGGAATCGTAATCGCAATCCCCATGCCGACCAGCATCATATTAACTACGAATAATTTATAATTTTTAATGTGCAGTAACGCTGCAAACATAGTCTAACCTCTCTTAAAACTTATTTAGATAATCTCTAGTTTAATCAATTTTCTTACCTTTTGGAATAGATGTACAAAGATTTCCATTAAAACAGCATATAATTTCAAAAAGCGGCGTTTCTATATAGAAATCTTCACACAAGAGAAAAAGACACCCTAGCTAGGATGTCTTATTTACACATCAGTTAATTCTGCGGAGCTTTCGCAATATCATTTACGACTAATTCTACAAATGATTCCACTTGTGGCAATTGCAACATACTAGAATCGTAACTTAGATAGGTTGAACGCACTAACGGATGTGTTTCTATATCAACTTGCTCAAAGTCAAAGCGTTCTGTGTCTAAATCTTTTACCATAATTTCTGGTAATACAGTTACACCTACACCGCCGACTAACATTTCTTTACAAGTCGCAACTTGGTCTACGGATATCATCGCATGATAATCACGTCCTAAATTACGACCATACCATTCTTTAATCTGGTTAATATAAATCGGATCAGCTTGAAACTCAATAAACGGCAGTTCTGGTGCTTTATCTCTTTGACCCTTAGGATAAATAAAATAATGTTTATCATTAAACAAATGCTGATTGTTCAAATTCAAAATCTTGCTTCCACGGATAATCATCACGTGATAATCACGATGATGCGCTTTTATATGATCAGTAGAACCTACTTTTACTTGAATTTCAACATTGGGGTATTGATCGTTATAGTGACTAAGTATTTGGGGTAATAAAGTTTGGCCGATTAAAGAAGAGCACCCTATAGAGATAGTGCCATTTACTTCGCCCATATGTGCTTGCATCTTATCAAAAAATAAACGCTCGCGCTTCAACATGTCGCGCGCATGTTCAATAACCATCGCACCTTCAGTTGTAGTGATCAACTGCTTCTTAGTACGAATAAAAATATCAACGCCGAAGGCACTTTCTATGGCCTTTAATCGTTGTGTTACAGCAGGTTGAGAAATATAAAGAATTTCAGCTGCTTTACGCAATGTACGTGTTTCATCTAACGTGATTAACAAACGGTAATCCTCAATCTTCACGTTTTATCCTCCTACTTCCTTCAATCCTTTTCTACTATGAAATAAAAACCATGCGGCAGTCTTATGACAGCGACAGCATGGTACCTTTCATACAAACACTCTTTCACACTGTATGCTGGGTTCTCCTGACTGTTATCCTCGGTGATGATGCGTCGTATGTTTATCGTTTAAATACTTATGTTTAATCTTATTATAGCAATACATGATATTTTCTTGCATACTTGGAAAATCATGATCAATCTTCATCATTAACTGATGTGCAATGATGTATGCTTCGTGATATTGTTTCTTCGAAATTTGTTTTGTTTCTAATGCTCGTAATAAATCATCCTCGTCAACCAACTCATATTCTCCATTAGGCAATACAATAACATCTAAGCATAAATCTACTGTGCGTGCTTTACCTTTTTGCGTGATATTTTTAATATTGATATCGAAATAATATTCAAGTGGGTTGCCTTTTTCATCTAGCATCACTGTTATACTGTAACGTTTCTTATCCGGTACAATTTGAAGCCATTGATAGTTATCATCTGCGACTATCATGGTTTTACCGACGACAGAAACTTTTAAAGGTTCCTTTACTTTCTTCATTGTGATTAAGCCAATGATTCCTTTGAATTTATTATTATTCACCTTAACTTCAGTATAATCTCTTTCAATCAGACGACGCCAGTGACGTTTGTCGATGTATTTTACTTTCACTGTCACCAACTCCTTGACATTATTATATAAAACTGTCACATACATGTCACTCAATGTTTGATATTATTAAAAGTATTACACAAATTAAAAGCTCTTTTTACAAGTTGTACACATAACAATAGAGTCCTGTAAGTAAAACAGAAATAGCTTACAACAATAGAAAGGACCGTACTTTCAGCTGATAAGTACGGTCCCTTGTTTTATATCACACTATTTATTCAGTGCTTATATTAAGTTTTAATTACTTTTAATTTTCCCTAAAAAGAAACTGTTTACTTCGCTTAATTTACCTCTCCAAATCAACTTACCACTTGAAGGTGTAGGTTTATTCTCACTGATAAAGATACTTGTATCTTTTAAGTGAATATAATTGATTTCATCGTTATCACTTTCAGCGGCATAGTCACCAGCTTCATCTAAGTCTTCGCTAAATTGTTTAGACGTTGCATTGCCGCCTTTAAATGATTTGCTTAATGTTTTAAAGTATTCTTTCGCTGAAATCAATGTACCAGTCACAATGGCACCGTCGACTAATAACGAAATATCTAGAGTAAAGTCGTCTTCGTTTGCGGCTTTTACAAATGATTCAAGAATATCATCTTTAGATGTTTGTTTGTTACTCATTATATCATTCCTCTCGTTTAATTATCTGTCACCTGTGTCATCATGACTTTCTATCCACGTTCCAGCTTTTTCTTCAGACGTTTCTTCTTGCTTCTTAGTGGTCTGTGTTTTTTCTTTTTGCCTAGAAGAGGTTTCTTCTTGTTCTTCTTGAAGTTTTTCTTCAGGTTCTTTTTCATCTTGTTGATTTGTTTTAGTTTCTTGTCTTTCATTTTCTTCAATTTCTTCTGATTGTTCGTCATCACTATCATCCTTTTTGAACAGGCTTGCCGTTGATGTTTTCAAGCCTTTGAGTTTTGCTCTGGCAACTTGATTGAATTGAGTGTCTTTTTCTTTTGAACCCTTCTCTTCCTCGTTGTCTTCATCTTTAGTTTGTTCAGGTTCAGTTAGCATCTTTGAGTTTTTAGATTCCCCCGTTGCCTTTTCTTTACTATCATTTTTTTCGCTTTCATCATCTTCGTCAGATTGATTATCTGGTTTAGAATTATCAGCTTTTTTCTTTGATGTAGATTTCTTAGGCTGTTTTGTTTTCGAATTAGACTCTTCATCTTTTGAATCCTCAGAATCAGGTTTTACATTATCTGCTTTTTTAGACTCATCTGTTTCAGTTGAAACTTCCTCAGCTTCGTCTTCGGACTCTTCAGTCTCATCGTCTGATTTATCTTCTGATTGATCAGATTCATCTGCTTCTGATGCATTATCCGATTCTGATTCAGGCTCTTCTTCTGATTCGGGTTTTTCAGAAGTTTTTTCAGCTGATGTTTTTGATGATTTCTCATCTACTTCTGTTTCTTCTGATGCGTCCTCGTCTTTTGAAGTGTCTTCTTTGGACTCTTCAGCTGCGTCGTCGGATTCTTCTTCTGATTCGTCAGGTTCATCTGCTTCTGATGTGTCATCTTCTGATACTAATTCTGTCTCATCTTCCGGCTCAGATTTTTTTGATGCTTTTTTATCCGCACTAGTTTCTTCTGATTCATCAGTGTCTTCATCTTTCGATGTGTCATCTTCTTCAGAATCTTCTACATCATCATCTTCGGATTTAGCTTCAGAATCATCTTCTTTTTTAGTTTTTGCTTTATTTTTCTTAGTTGCTTTTTTGTCTTGTTTTTCTTTTTCTTCGTCTTCATCATCTGATGCTTGTTCTTCTTCGGATTCATTTTTCTTTGATTTACGTGATTTTAACTTGCTGAAGATGTTCTTTTTCTTCTTCTTACCTTCAGGTTTGTCGCTATCTTCTTCGGATTCTTCTTCAGAATTATCTTCTGATTCATCTGTTTCCTCATCAGATTCAGAATCATCGTCATCTTCTAAGTCTTCATCATCATCCGACTCTTCTTTATCAGATTTATGCGATTTGAATCTATCGAAGAATTTCATTTTCTTCTTACCTTTAGGCTTATCGCTGTCTTCGTCTGCTGAATCATCTTCTTCAGTTTCTTCGTTGTCTTCTGTATCTTCTACTTCCTCTGTTTCAGATTCATCAGTGTCATTTTCATCGTTGTCTTGATCGTTTTGATTTTCTTCATTTTCTCGATCATCTTCACCTTGGACTAATACTGTTGTATTTTCTTCTTTGTCTTCATCTTCTTGAATGTCGTGTGATTTTTCTTCGTCGGGTGCTTTTTTTTTGAAAGGATTGTTAGGGGAAGGTGTTAAGCTGCTTATTTTTTTCTTAGTTGTATGACCAAATTCTTTGGCAGTCCCTTTTAATACAATTTTACTTAATTCTTTTACGATTTTCTTACGGCTCTTAGGAGCCGTAAGATAACCGAAAGAAGCCCCTACTAATCCACCAGCTATGGTTTTGGTTAAGTTGATTTCACGCTTTTGATTCTTTTTTGTTTTTTTCTAGATTTTTTACTCATCCTTATCCTCTCCATCTAATTGCTTATCGGATGCCTTTTTGGTTGAAGCCTTTTTGGTTGAAGCATTTTTAGCTGTAGACTTCTCTGTTGAAGGTGCTTCATTTTGTTCGTTGAGTTTATTTTCTAAAGCTTCAACTTTCTTTTGTAGTTCTTTGTTTTCAGCTTCAGCATTTTGTTGTTCTGCAATTTTCATGTCTGTAGCTCTAGATGTGAGATACGGATCTGTTTCCCACCAATCTAAGCCCATTTCTTTAGCCTTATCAACTGAAGCTACGATTAAACGAATTTTGATGGTCAATAATTCGACATCTGCGATGCCGACTCTGATATCTCCGGCGATTACGACACCTTTATCTAATACTTTCTCTAATACATCTACTAAGTTACTAGAACCGTTTGAAGCAGGAGGCAGTTGTTCATTTGCCATAACTTATTCTCACTCCCTTAATCAAATTCATAACGAACTGTTACATAAGTCTTCCTAAAGGACCTAAGTCGATGTTTAAATCTTCATCGTCTAGTCCAAATACGTCTTTCAGTTCTTCCATTTTTTCTTCTAAATCCATTAAGGCAACACCTAACTCTTCGATTTGTTCGTCAGTCAGTGTTCCGCCTTCTACACGTCTGATGGCATGGCGTTCTACAATTTGTCTCAATAACTCAATTACTGTCATTACTAATTGCGCTAATCCATCTTCTGCATTATCTTGGCCTAAGTTGATACGTGAGCTATTATTATTCATCTGTGGCATCTAGAAGTTCCCTCCTTTGTTCATCAAATGCTTCGGAAGTAATATCATGTCGACGATTGCCCATAGAAGACTGTACTAATGTTTCTACTGAAGAAATCAAAACACGTAAGTCTAAATAGACTAAGTCTATATTGGCAATCGAAATGATTAAATCTCCTCTGATCGCAACACCTTTATCGAGAATGACATCTAAAATATCAATGAGACCGACTTCTTTGTTTTCTATAGTTTCTCTTGTCGACGGCATCTCTATCCACCTCCATATTAGTTAAAGCTAGAAAAATGGTAGGCAGGCCAAGGTCCAGCGACTTCTATATGCCATCCTTCTTCTGGTAATTCATTTTTAGTGTCATCAATGACTTCAAGAAAATCATTTACCTTTTCATTAGGTACAAGATAGACACTGTTATATACCATTTCTTCTTCTAAACCTGTTACATCTCTGCCCCAATTCTTTTTAATTGAGAAATCAACAGCTAATGCTTTGAGGTTTTGATGTAAGTCTTCGCTGACTCGGTCTTTTTCATTTTCTAACTCTTTATCAACGATGCTGTCAATTTTCTTTTCCGCAAAGAAACGACGGCCGCGTGGCAAGTCTTTGATTTCTTCACGTTTTTCTTCAACAGCTTTGTTATTTTTGCTGACTTCTTTGCGAAGTTTCTTATCGTTTGTATAAATTTTAACTGTCCATTCTTCTTTATCTTCTAGGAAATTGAAAGTGGCAGTAATTTTTTCGCTATAACCTTGAATTGTTGATTTCAAACTGTCTTTTGTTTTGTAAATCGTACAGAACTTCAATGGAACTAAAGTAAAGTTTTGATAAAGTGTTTCAATCGTTTCATGATGATGAACAGCTTTCTTCTGTAGCCATTCCATATCATTATCGATTTTATCTTCGATTACTTCTTCTGAATATTCATCCCCATCTAAATCACATACAATTGCTGTGATTTTATCATCAACAGGAACTGTATATAAGCTGCCTTCACCATCAAAACCAGTTAGGGAAGGAAGGTATTGGTTTTCTAGTTCCGCTTCTGGAACAAGTGCATATAAATATAACAAGTTTTCCATTCGCTATTCATCTTCCTTTTGTTGTATCATTGCTTCTGCTTCATCAATTTCTTTTTGTTTAGCAGTTTCATAACGTGCTAATAATTGTTCTTCTTTTTCTTTGTATTCGTCTTCTGGTATCTCACCTAGTTCTTCTTGCATTTGTAATTGAATTAATTTCTTTTCAATTGTCGGAAGGTCATAAAGTTCTTTGTCCGCTTCATCTTTGACTTGTTCTGCAATTTTTTTCAATAACTTAAGTGAGCCATATACTATCATTTTATGATCCCTCGATATTAAGACGGATATTCACAAAGTTGTAAGCGGCCCATGGACCTGTGTACTTGAACTCTACTTTGTCTTCCCATTTTTCATAGAGTTTATTTACTAAATCATCAAAGGCTTGATCATTTTTCTCATCAACTAAAAACGCTGCATTTAGTAGCATTTTCTCGCTTTGAGGTTCATTCGATTTAGCAGATGCACTCAACTCTGCGAGCGGTTCATAAATATCCGCTTCTATTTTATTAGATAATTGCTTGAAAACATCTTGTGTCGCAGAACCCAGTTGAATACGTTCATAGTAGCCTGCATCTTCTGATTTGCTGCGTACTGATTTTGCCATTTCCTGTAATTTAGGGTCGTCATTCACTACTGACTCTAACCACTCTTGTTTGCCAATGACTTTTAGTCCTAATTCAAATTTTCCTTTGATTTCAGGGAATAACGTTTCAAATTGCGGGTACAATTTTTCAAGTAAAGCTTTAACATCGTCTTTAGACTTAAGTACGTTACCGAAACTGATAGGAATCACTGCATCTTTTTCTTTCATAACAGTCGCCACAACATTTTGGTGCATCATTAAATTATCTTTCTTCGGTGCATAAATCTTCATCGGAACTTCTGCAGCAACAATAGCTGCATCTTTATATCTGATTGTGAACAACTCACGATCTTCACCTTCTACTTCAACAGTTCCGAAATCGTCATTTTGATCTGTCTGTGTTCCACAAAATATATAAATCCCTGTTTCTTCTTGTGCCATAAGCTTATCTCCTTTGAGTACCTAGTATTAGTGTCCTTTAATTAAAGCGTTTATTAATTAACTACCGTCTACTTTACTTCTGTAACGAATACCTTCACGTTTAAATGAAGTGACTTCGCCATCTTTATCTAATACAACGCTATACGTGCCAAGCATTTCATCTTTCGCGTAACGTTTCATATATTCTTTCTCTTCAATCACTTCAACTGTCGCAGTCCAACCTGATTCATCGCCTTCACGTTCTTCGATTGAAGTAATTTTGAAAGGCGGTGCTACATTTTCATTGAAGAATTCTCTAATTTTACTCATAAGTTCTTTGATCGTCATAATTATCCTCCATCAATCTTATATAGTAAGAGATGACGACAACATTCCGTCGCCGCCTCCCTTTTAATTTAAAAATTAAACACTATATTTTGATTTTTTCTTGTCGTCTGCTTCTTTTGTTTCTGCTTCTTCTGGTTCACTTTGTTGAGAAATTTGTTGCTGTTGGTTCGTATCTCCTGAAAGTTGTTCTTGTTGCTGGCCTGGTAAGCCTTCTTCTTCAACTTCATCACGCAGTAAGCCTACAGCTTCTGCATATCTTAACCAAGTATCTACGCTGGCAATTACGATTCTTGCTTCGATAGTTAAGATTTCGATACCTACTACTGAAACTCTAACGTAAGCATCAATAACGATACCTTTATCTAAAATTCTGTCGATTACTTCTGCTAAACTAGACGTATCTGCACTTCTTTGTACTGAACTCATAATGTTCAATCCCCTCTCAAATTGATATTGTTTTCATTCGTTAAACTTTTAATGTTTCTTTTAGTTGTCAATCAATGTTGATTTATTATCTTCTACTCCCTTAATGTCTGAGGCATGTTTAATGTCGTTGTAGCTTTTAATGTTAGAAATACCTTTGATATTTTGAACACTTTTGATTTTTTTCTTGCTGTTACCGGACTCATCTTTGTTGATTTTTTCTTGGAATGCTTCCCCGGCTTCTTTGACTTGTCCTAATTTATCACGTGTCTTTAACAGGGCGCCTTGCATTTTGTCTGTTGCTTTATCTGCAACTTCAGGCACAACTTCTTGGTTTTTCTCTTTCACTTGTTGTAATTTGCCTGCTGCTTGATCTGCTTTATCTTGAACGCCTTCTGTTATTTTCTCTTCCATCATCTCGTGTGCTTTATCTTTTAATTTATCTTTTGCTTTATCTTCAATTTCGTCAGGAGTCTTTTCAATTGCTTTTTTTGCCACTGCACCAGCAGCTTTTTTCACCATTTTATTAGGCATTGTAGACCTCCTTTAAATTGATATTTTCTTTTTTGATAGAAACCACCTTTGACTTATCAATAAATAAAATAAATAAAGATGTCTAAGATGTTTTTCTGTACATTCTTATCGTTTGATTCAAAGGATGTCTGAATACCTTTAAATTATGGCTCACCAGTCCTATTTGACAGAGAGCCATATAAATTTCTGCTATAGTTAAAATATTTCGAGATACAAAAAAAGCACTTGTTTTAGCTTGGGCTCGTTCCCAAAATCTAAAGCAAGTGCCTGGTAAAACATAGATTCAATTTTAAAATCAATCAATAGTTTCTAGTGCATAGTGTTCAATCACTTCAATTAAATGAGGATGCGCTTTTTTAAGTTCCGCTTGATCAAACATTTCAAAATGCTCAAACATGAAACCTGGTTGGCACATACATCCAACCAGCGCATAGCCTTTTTCTTCTTTAATCGAAGAAGCAAAAATTGTACCTGCAGGCACAACATGTTGTAGCACTTCACCCTTTGTTATATCGGGTCCAAGGTCTACCGCTTCATATTGGCCATTAGGATAAATCATATGCACTGTTAAAGTATTACCATAGTGGTAATACCAAATTTCATCTGCATCTATACGATGAAAATGTGAGATATTATCATCTGTTAATAAAAAATAAATACTCGTATAAGCTGGACGTGCTTGTCCTTCTTCTTGGCGTTCAGCTTTAATAATTTCTTTATAATAGCCGCCTTCTGGATGCGGTAATAAATCTAATTGGCGCACCCATTCCGATACAGAATGTTCCATTACTTAATCCAAGTCCACGTTATGATAAACGTTTTGAACATCTTCTAAATCTTCTAACGCATCGATTAAGCCTTCTAAAGTTGCTTTGTCTTCATCTGATAATTGGATGTCGTTTTGAGGTAACATTTCAAATTCAGCAACTTCGAATTCTTCAACGCCGCTTTCTTTTAAAGCTTCTTGTACTTGTGCAAATTGATCTGGTTCAGCATAAACGATAGTTAAATCACCGTCTTCGACAACATCTCGCACATCTAAATCTTTTTCCATTAAAACTTCTAAGATTTCATCTGCAGATTTGCCTTCAAATGCGAAAGTACCTGTATGTGTGAACATATATGATACTGAACCTGATACACCCATGTTACCGCCATTTTTACCGAAAGCAGCACGTACATCTGATGCAGTACGGTTAACATTATTAGTCAATGCATCAACAATCAGCATTGAACCGCTAGGACCAAACCCTTCATAACGTAATTCATCGTAGTTTTCATCATCATTACCTTTTGCTTTGTCAATCGCTCGGTCGATGATGTTTTTCGGTACATTATACGTTTTTGCACGTTCAAGCACTAAACGTAATGCTTGGTTCGATTCTGGATCAGGTTCACCAGATTTCGCAGCTACATAAATTTCTTTACCGAATTTCGCATAAATACGGCTTGTATTTTTATCTTTTTGGGCTTTTTTCTCTTTGATGTTATTCCATTTACGTCCCATACTTCCATCTCGCTTTCGCTCTCAATTTTTAACATCAACTATTATACATGATTTCACGCTTAATATATAGTTATTGAAAACCAAGTTCCCCTTTTGTGCATAATTACTTTGATTTCTCATAAAAAAACAGCCCAAAACTGGGCTGTTCCAGACTGTCGACAAAGTCCTACGGACTTGTC